>DBGBSM010000322.1:0-13289 GCA_048468815.1 Parabacteroides sp. | reverse complement strand
ATGCCGTTGTACAGCAAAGCGATGCGTACGATGGGGTGGAAGTACTTTTTCCGTGATTCCTGGCTTACCGAGCGGGCGATGCAGCCGGTTACCCGGTGCTTGTTGTCGAGTACGGGCAGCCACATTTCTTTTCGCAGGCTTCCCTGCATCAGCGACAGGCGGATATGCTCGTACCCGATAATCACGATGCCGATAATCAGGTTCAGTTCCCGTACGATGAAAATGCCGGGGCCGGGCAATCGGCTTTCGAACGTGATGATTCCGTAAATCAGAATCAGGAAGAGGTGCAGGGTATAAGCGTTCTGTACGATTTGGGCTACGAAGAAAAACTCGTTCAACTGCGTACGGATCAGGGTGCGCCTGAACGGATTGATGCGGGCGTGCCGGATGCGGCGGTGGATATATCCCCGGAAAAAACTCGTTACCGTAAGAGTGATTACCAGCAACACTTCCGTAATCAACGGAGAATATTTGTATAGTACGGGCTCGATCTTGAGGCACAGAAACAGGGAGTAGAGTATCAGGGTAACGGCCGAGGGCAGCAACATGAATATGTACACCTTGTCTTTCGATAAAAACGTATACAGGAATATACAGACGAAACAGAATGTAATTCCGATAACGAACGACAGTAAGTAAGAAAAGTAATTATCCAAAAACATGAATAAGAGCAACGGTAATAATCCGATGGCCTGATTGTCTAGTCCTTTTTTGACTCCGCTTTTGTACATCTCGCTCTTTTTATCATCCAATTATATAACAAACAAGTGAAGTAAGGGTAAAGTTTTTGTTTTATACGTGCCTTTCGGCATGATAAGATGAACGTACCAGAGGCGCGCTTTCCACTTTTTCGAAGCCTTTGCGGAGTGCCGTTAGCCGGTATTCTTCGAAACGCGACGGATGGACGTATTCGCTCACTTCGATGTTCAACCGCGACGGCCGCAAGTATTGCCCGATGGTAAGTACCGATACGCCGCACCGGCGTACGTCGTCCATCAGCGATTCTACCTCGCCGGGCGTTTCGCCCAGCCCCACCATTATGCCGGTTTTGGCCGTAACGCCGCTCCGGGCTATTCGTTCCAGTACGGTTAAGCTGGTGTCGTACCGGGCGGCGCTCCGTACCGCCGGGGTAAGCCGGCGTACGGTTTCCATGTTGTGCGAAACGATGTCGGGAGCGGCAGCCGTAACGAGGTCTACCAATTCGGTTTTTCCTTGAAAGTCCGGAATCAGCACCTCGATGGTGGTACCCGGGTTGAGCCGGTGTACGGCCTCGATGGTGGCTACCCAATGGGCGGCGCCTAAGTCGGGCAAATCGTCGCGGTCGACCGACGTAATCACGGCATGCTTCAACTCCATCAACCGGATGGATTCGGCTATCTGTTGCGGTTCGTCGGGATTCAGCGGAAGCGGCTTGCCGGTTTTGGTATTGCAAAAGCGGCACGAGCGCGTACAAATATCGCCCCCTATCATAAACGTAGCGGTTCCGCGGCTCCAGCATTCACCCATGTTCGGACACTTGCCGCTGGTGCAAATGGTATGCAGGCAGTGGCCTTCTACAATCTGTTTGGTCTTGGTAAACTGTTCGTTGCCGCCTAATCGGATTTTCAGCCAATCGGGT
Organism: Parabacteroides sp.; assembly: GCA_048468815.1. Classification (GTDB taxonomy): domain Bacteria; phylum Bacteroidota; class Bacteroidia; order Bacteroidales; family Tannerellaceae; genus Parabacteroides_B. The sequence goes on along the minus strand of DBGBSM010000322.1, from coordinate 11,671 downwards.
TTTTTTAGTCGTTCCGGCGTCATGTCTGTTATAAGTTTTCGAATAAGAAAGCGGCCATGTTCGTATATAAATGGTAACGCGAGTTTCCTCCGTAAATGCCGTGGTTGCGGTCGGGATATACCAGCATCCGGTATTCTTTTCCCGCATCTACCAAGGCATCGATATAAGCCATGCTGTTCTGGAAATGCACGTTGTCGTCGGCCGTTCCGTGTACCAGCAGCAGCTTGCCTTGCAAATCCTTCGCTAAGTTAACCGGCGAAGTGGCGGCATACCCGTCGGGATTCTGTTGCGGCGTGCGCATAAACCGCTCGGTGTATACCGAGTCGTACAACTTCCAGTCGGTGGGAGGCGCTACGGCGATTCCCGCCTTGAACGTACCGTCGCCCCGGCTCAGGGCCATCAACGTGTTGTAGCCACCGAAGCTCCAGCCCCAAATGGCCATCCGGTCGCCGTCGATGTACGGAAGCGCGCCCAATGCGTGCGCCGCCTCTATCTGGTCTTGCGATTCGAGCAATCCCATTTTCAGGTAAGTGCACTTCCTGAATTCCTCGCCCCGGGCGCCGGTTCCGCGTCCGTCTACGCAGGCTACGATAATTCCGTTGGCCGCCAGGTAATGTTCCCAGTCGAAACCGTATTGGTCGAGTACCTGTTGCGAGTTGGGGCCGCTGTATTGTACCATCAGGAGCGGGTATTTTTTCGCCGGGTCGAAATCGGCCGGTTTAACCATCCACGCATTCAGGTCGGAACCCGATTTCGTTTTTACCGATAGGAATTCCTTGTTGCCGTAGGCGTATTGCTTCAGTCGTTCTTTCAATACGGCGTTATCTTGTAATACGCGCAGCGTTTTGCCTTTCGCATCGTGTACCGAAATGGTCATGGGCGTAGCGGCATTGGAATACCGGTTCACGTAATAAGCGAAATTGGCGCTGAAATCGGCGCTGTTGGTGCCGGTTTGCGCGGAAAGTTTCGTTTTGTTTCCTTTGGCGTCTGTTTTGTATACGGCCCGCCGCATCGGGCTTTCCTCGGCCGATTCGTAATAAACTGTGTTGGTTTTCGCATCTACGCCGATGAGCCGCGTAACGTCCCAGTTTCCCTGGGTTACCTGCCGTTGTTTTACTCCGGTAGGCGAATACTGGTAAATGTGGGCGTATCCGTTCTGTTCGCTGATGCAGGTAAAACCGTTCTCGTTGAAAGTGATGGTTTTCAGCAGGTCGGAATCGATATACCGGTCGTTTTCCTCGCGCAGGATGAGGCGCGAAACCCCGCTTTTCGGGTTGGCGTAATACATGTTGAACAGGTTTTGGTTCCGGTTGAGCGTCATGACGGCCAGTTGGTCGGGATTGGCGGTGAATTTGATAAGGGGGATATAACCGTCCGGGTCGAGGGGCACCTGCAACGGCTTGATGTCTTTCGTTTCCACGCTGTAGGCGTGAACCGTCACTTTCGAGTTCGGTTCGCCGGCTTTGGGATACTTGAATTTATAAACGCCGGGATACAGGCCTTTTCCGAATACCTGCATGACGTATTCGGGTACTTCCGATTCGTCGAACCGGACGAAAGCCAGTTGCTTGCTGTCGGGCGACCAGGCCATCAGGTTCGTTACCGCGAACTCTTCCTCGTACACCCAGTCGGTGATGCCGTTCAGTATTTTTCCGGGGGCGCCGTCTTCGGTAACGGGCGATTCGGTGTCGAAATCGAATTTTTTCAGCCAGATATTGTTGTCGCGTACGTAAGCGCACATCCGGCCGTCGGGCGAGAAAGTCGGAATCATTTGCTTGCTGTCCGCTTCCGTAAGCGGCTTTACGTAGTTGCGCCGCACGTCGTATTCGTATACGTCCGCTTTCCACGAGCGGCGGTAAATCGGTTCGGTTTCGCGCCATACCAGGATGTGGTGGCCTGTCGGGCTGATGGTATACCCGTCGAACGTATCGAACGTGCATTCGCGGGCCGTGTTCGCATTGAAAAGGGTATCTACCGGGTTGCCGGTACGGTAAGCGTACTCGATAATCATCGAGCGTTCCGGATTTACGGCCGTATAATGCTCGCCGTCAGGTAAGGAGCGCATTTCGCCGGTGGTGGTAATCTGGCGGAATTTTCCGTCGGTTATTTCTTTTAAGTCCGCTTTTTTATTCCCGGCCTGAGCGAAAGCGCCGCCCGTTGCGAGCGACAGTATCAAGGCGACAGCCCATTGTTTCATATTCGTCAAAGTTTAATTTTAGAATGACTTGCAAAAATGACATAAAAGTAGAGATTCTCCCTGTATTTCCTTACTTTTGCACTGTGAAAAATACTAAACCTTATCAGGAACTGGGCGATTTTTTCAAAAAAATCTTCCCTTTCAAAGTGCAGAAAATTTCGCTTAACGCCGGATTTTCTTGCCCTAACCGCGATGGCTCCAAAGGGTGGGGTGGGTGTACGTATTGCAATAACCAAACTTTCAGTCCGGGCTATTGCCATACCGAAAAGAGCGTCGGCGAACAATTGGAAGAAGGAATCCGCTTTTTTTCGCGGAAATACCCCGACATGCGGTACCTGGCCTATTTCCAGGCGTATACCAATACGTACGGGGAATTAAGCCGGTTGAAGGCGTTGTATGAAGAAGCGTTGAGTTTTCCGGGTGTGGTAGGGCTGATAATCGGTACCCGCCCCGATTGCATGCCCGGCGAGTTGCTGGATTACCTGGCCGATTTGTCGCGCGAGCGGTTCGTGCTGGTCGAATACGGGGTGGAGAGTACGCTCGACGGTACGTTGCGCCGCATCAACCGGGGGCATACGTATGCCGATTCGGAAGCGGCTGTACGGCGTACGGCGGCGGCCGGCATTTATACCGGCGCGCACCTGATTCTGGGGCTTCCGGGCGAAACGCGCGAAGACATGCTGCGTCATGCTTCCGTTTTATCGGAATTGCCGCTTACCACGTTGAAGCTGCATCAGTTGCAATTGATACGCCATACCCGCATGGCGCGGGAGTACGAAGAGAATCCGGCTTCGTTCCGGTTGTATACGGCTGCCGGGTACATCGACCTGGTAATCGATTTTATCGAGCGGCTTCGTCCGGATATAGTGGTGGAGCGGTTCGTATCGCAATCGCCCAAGGAGTTGTTGATCGCACCCGATTGGGGGCTGAAAAATTATGAGTTTACTGCGTTGGTAAACAAACGTATTCGCGAGCGGAATACCTGGCAGGGGCGTTTGTATTAGTCCCGGTCGTGTATCAGCTCGCCGTAAAAAGTAATGCTTTGCCGGTTTACCGGCGTAACGTGAACGGTAGCCGAGCCGTTCGGGTAAACCTGGAGCAGGTACGAGAAGTTGTCTTCGTCGGTGCGGCTTTTGAATTTCACGGTAGCCGTTCCTTTTTTGTCGAAGTTCAACCGGTAATCGCTTACGGTGGAGTCGAATATCAATCCTTTCCCGCCGCCGTAGGGTATGGAGTAGGCTTGTCCGAAATAAGGCAGGTAGGAGGAAACGGAGTCGCCTTTCAATTCTAACGTGTAGGGTGTCGTGAGGTGTTTCGACGGCCCGCTCATCGGTACCGCCCGGTCTACTTCGATGCTGTACCGGCCGCTTTCGAGCAGTTCTTTTACGATTTGTTTTTCTTTCGTTTCTTTTTCTTTCGGCGATTGGCCGAAGAAAGGCTGTACCCCCGCCAGGAGTACAGCCGCTAATACCATTAAAAACCTGTTACTTCTCATTGCCTTTTCACTGTAAATGGTGATAACCTGTATGTATATGACAATCGAACTGCCTGAAAGTTTAATGCCTGTTTCGGTTTTCCTTTAATTTTTCATACAGTTCCCGGGTTTGTCCCGGCGTTTTTTTATTCAGGATAACCGGCACGGAGCCGGAAGACGTGATGCGAATAAAAGGGCCTTCCGGGCTTTGGGTAAATAATAAACACTTGCCTATCTCTTTCAGGTTGAAATGGCCTTTCCGGATAGCTCCCGCTGCGATGCCGTTCGTGCGCCATCCGGAAGGAAGCGATTCTATCAGCGTAACGGAGTCGATTGTTTGCAGGGGAAGGGTCGTGCCGTATAGGCCGGAGATGGTAAGCGCTTCGTTTTCTGTGGTTACCCGGGCCGGTCGCAAACCGTATACGAAAAATACGGTTAAAAGAATCGTGAGGAAAGCAAGTATATACAACCCTTTCGCTTTTTGTTTTTTATTCGTGGTACCGGTGGATGCATCCGGTAAATCGGGCGTTTTCGTATATTTCCGCGAGCGGAAAAGCATATAAGCTGTGCCCGATAGGATAATGACTACAGGCGCGAGTCCTGTGGCGGTACGGCAACCGGCGAGTTGCAAAAGGTAAGGTATAAGCATGATTCCCAGGCCCATCAGCACGAATGTTTTCCGCATCATCCGGGAAGCCCCTTTTATATCTACCTTTTTTTGTTGTTCCTTGCTCATCGTGTTATACCCGGCGATAAGAAGCGGAAATTTAACTACGGCCCAACCGGTTAGCATCAGGAAAAGCCCCATCGTTATATCGAAAGCCGACATAGCAGTTTTAATTTTTGCAGTTAATAAAATATTCCGATTATATACCGGCACGCCACATCCGCGCCGAAGGTGCCGAGCAGGTAAACGCACCAGAGTTTCCAGCCTTTCAGGTTGCACGATACCTGTAACGCCTGGAACAGCCAAATCATGCATCCTACCACGAATACGCTGGCTACCAGCATCAGCCAGATGCCTGTAAGCTGGTAGGCCGAAGGCATCTCGCCGGGAACGATGCGCATGGCGGCCAAATCCCTTACCGGCGGGAATAACTGGAACAACGCCATGGGCGTCAGCAGTATTTCGGCGAACAACACGGTGCCGAATACGTCGACCGGCCGGATGCGCGAGCGGGAAAAAATCAACCCTCCGAGGTAAAATACGGTAGCCGGTAAAAGCCATACCGTGAGGTGTTCGACGAGGTAACACCACCAGGCGTTGTTCGGTGCGGGCCCGAAATGCAACAGACCGTGGTAATGCCATTTCAGGAAATAGCAAAGCGCGGTGGAAACGATTAATCCGGCCAGTCCCCAGCCTAACGCTTCGTAGCCGGCGATTTGCCGGAAAGGATGCAACCATTTCTTTAATCCGGAAGTTTTCATAACGTATGGTGTTTATTAATGGATACCGATAATAATGGCGGTGTAACCCCGCGAAAATCACGAAGCCGGTCCGGCGGATATATCCCCGAGCCGATGGAGTTTCTCGATTATGTCGTCCAGCATATTGCGTACGGTAGGGTAGCTTACGCCCAGTGATTTAGCCATATCCTTCAGGCTGCCGCTCGCTTTTACGAACTCGAGGATAAAAGCCTGTTCCTTTTCCGGAAGCCGGGCCAGCGGCGGCAGGTCGAACGAGCCGCATACTTCCGTATCGCAGGTTTCGCAAAACAGCCGTCTTACTTTCAGCGGCGAGTCGCAGGCCGGGCATTGTAACGGTAATTTCTTTTTCACGGACAGTGTGTTTTTTATATGGTCTGTTACCGTAAAGATATACTTTATTTTAATAATATCGACACTAAAGTCAATTTTATTAATGTGTTAATGAATAATATTTATTCGCTTCGGGTTTTTTCGTTTTACAGGAAAACGGAGTGACAGGCTACTGTGCGGGGAAACGATTTTTCCGTTCAATCCTTTTTTTGTACGTTTCGTCCGTTCAAAAAGCCGTTTCGATTGTTTAGTATAGGAAAGCGGATGTATATCCGGTATTTTTGTTACACGCTAAAGCATACTTTAAAAGTAAAAAACGATGTTTAATGCCATAGTCCGGTTTTCCGTAAAGAAAAAACTGTTTGTCGGGTTAACCACGCTGTTCCTGCTGGCCGGCGGGATATACGCCATGCTCACGCTTCCGGTGGATGCGGTGCCCGATATAACCAACAACCAGGTACAAATCGTTACCGTATCGCCTACGCTGGCTCCGCAGGAAGTGGAGCAACTCATCACTTTTCCCATCGAAATCGCCATGTCGAATATTATGCATGTGGAAGAAATCCGTTCCGTGTCGCGGTTCGGGCTTTCGTTGGTTACGGTGGTGTTCAGCGAGCATGTGCCGACGCTCGAAGCCAGGCAGTTGATTGCCGAGCAGATTCGTACCGTGGCAAGCGAAATTCCTCCCGAATTAGGTGCGCCCGAGTTGATGCCTGTTACTACGGGGCTGGGCGAAATTTACCAGTATACATTAGAGGTAGCTCCCGGGTATGAGCAGCGGTATAACGCTATGGAATTACGTACCATCCAGGATTGGATCGTGAAACGGCAGCTTTCCGGTATTCCCGGAATCGTGGAAATCAACAGTTTCGGCGGTTACCTCAAGCAATACGAAGTAGCGGTCGACCCTTCGGCCCTTTATTCCCTGCACATTACCATCGGCGAGGTGTTCGAGGCGTTGAGCCGGAACAACCAGAATACCGGGGGCAGTTACATCGAAAAGGTCGATAAGGCGTATTATATCCGTTCGGAAGGCATGATTACCGATTTAAACGACATCCGGCAAATCGTAATCGCCAACCGCAACGGGATTCCTATTCATGTAAGCGATGTGGCCGACGTGAGGTTCGGCTCGGCCAAACGGTTCGGCGCCATGACGTACGACGGAAAAGGCGAATGCGTGGGCGGTATCGCCATGATGCTGAAAGGGGCGAATGCGCACGTAGTAACCAAGGAGCTTGAGAAACGGGTGGAGAAATTGCAGAAGATGCTTCCCGAAGGCATTTCCGTCCGGCCTTACCTGAACCGCTCGGCATTGGTGAGCCGGAACATTTCGACCGTGGTGCGCAACCTGGTGGAAGGGGCTGTAATCGTTTTCCTGGTATTGATTATTTTCCTCGGAAATGTACGGGCCGGGTTAATCGTAGCTTCCGTTATTCCGCTGGCCATGCTGTTCGCGTTTATTATGATGCGGCTTTTCAATGTGTCGGCTAACCTGATGAGCTTGGGAGCAATCGATTTCGGTATCGTGGTAGACGGCTCGATTGTGATTATCGAAGGTATCCTGGCACATTTATATATAACGAAGCGCCCCGGCGTAAAGCTCACCCGGCAACAGATGGATGCGGAGGTGGAAAAAGGAGCTGCCGGCGTGGTGCGTTCGGCCACGTTCGCCGTGTTTATCATCCTGATTGTGTTTTTCCCTATCCTCACTTTGAAAGGAATCGAAGGGAAGTATTTTACCCCGATGGCCGAAACCCTGATATTTTGTATTATCGGCGCCTTGCTGCTTTCGCTTACGTATGTACCGATGATGGCTTCGCTTTTCCTGAAAAGAACCATGAGCGGAAAGGTTACGTTTGCCGACCGTTTCTTCGGCTGGCTGAATCGGTATTACGGGAAAGCGCTCGGGTTTTGCCTGCATTATAAATGGGCTACCGTGGCCGTGGCTTTTGCGGCGTTGGGAGCGAGCCTGTTTTTGTTTACCCGGCTGGGCTCCGAGTTTATCCCTACCTTGGACGAAGGCGATTTTGCGATGCAGATGACGTTGCCTGCCGGCAGCTCGCTTTCACAGAGCATCGAAGTTTCCGGAGAGGCGCAAACGATATTGAAAGAAAAGTTTCCGGAAATCGAGCATGTGGTAGCCAAAATCGGAACGGCCGAAGTGCCTACCGACCCGATGGCGGTGGAGGATGCCGACGTGATGATTATCATGAAGCCGTTTAAAGAGTGGGTAAGCGCTTCGAGCCGGGCGGAAATGGTAGAGAAGATGAAAGAAGCGCTCGAGCCGCTCGCCGAAAAGGCGGAATTCAACTTCAGCCAGCCGATTCAACTTCGTTTCAACGAGTTGATGACCGGCGCCAAAGCCGATATAGCCGTAAAATTGTACGGCGAAAGCATGGACGAATTGTATGCGAAAGCGAAAGAAGCGGCGCGGTATGTAGAGCAGGTGCCTGGTGCGTCCGACGTAATCGTGGAGCAAGCGATGGGGCTGCCGCAACTGGTGGTGCAGTACGACCGTTCCAAAATCGCCCGTTACGGCATGAATATCGAGGAACTGAACACCATCGTGCGCACGGCTTATGCCGGCGAAGCGGCCGGAGTGATTTTCGAGAACGAGCGGCGTTTCGATTTGGTGCTCCGGCTGGATAAAGACAAAGTAGCCGACCTGAATCTCGACAAACTGTTTGTGCGTACGGCCGAAGGGGTGCAGATTCCGGTAAGCGAAGTGGCTAAAATCGACTTGGTAAACGGCCCGTTGCAGATAAACCGGGATGCCACCAAGCGTCGCATCGTAATCGGCGTGAATGTGCGCGGCGCCGACATCGGCCGGGTAGTAACCGATATACAGGCTACGTTGGAAAAGAATATCCGGTTGCAGCCTGGGTATTATTTCGAGTACGGCGGCCAGTTCGAGAACTTGCGCAATGCGATTCGTACGTTATTGATCGTGGTTCCCGTCGCGCTGTCGCTGATTCTTTTGCTGTTGTTTTTCGCTTTCCGGTCAGTAACCTATACGTTGGTGGTATTCAGTACGGTGCCGTTGTCGCTTATCGGGGGGATTGTCGCGTTGTGGTTGCGCGGGTTGCCTTTCAGCATTTCGGCGGGAGTGGGGTTTATCGCTCTTTTCGGAGTGGCCGTGCTGAACGGTATCCTGATGATTAACCGGTTCAACGAGATACGGAAAGCCGACGGAGCGCCGAAAACAATCCGGCAGGTTATCGCCGACGGAGCGCCTCATTTGCTCCGGCCGGTATTCCTTACCGGATTGGTGGCCTCGCTGGGATTCGTACCGATGGCGATTGCCACTTCCGCCGGTGCGGAGGTACAGCGGCCGCTGGCTACCGTGGTGATCGGGGGCTTGCTGGTATCGACGGTGTTGACGTTGCTGATTATTCCGGTATTCTACCTGCTCGTAAACAGCTTCAAGCCCCTTTCCGTGCCGATGCTTAAACGACTTTTCGTACCGGTTGCTAAAAAAGGGAAACGCAAAATAGAATAGGCAGGTAATAAGATATACGAACATTATCAATAAAATACGAACATGAAAAAAATAGGAATCCTCACGGTTGTACTGGGTTGCGTGGTTGCCTGTAATCCGGCCGGGAAGAACGAAATTACCGCTTCCGGAACGGCTGCTCCGGACGTATACGAGGGAAAACCGGCCGTTTCCGAGTCCTCCGCCCGGGCACGGCAAGATACGGTACAATCCCCGGCCGATGCCGTTACGGGCGCTACGCAATTGAACGAGGTATCGTTCAACGGTACCTTGGTGCTCCCGCCTCGTCGTTTCGCTACGGTGGCGCTTACGATGGGCGGTATTGTAAAAAACACGTCTTTGCTTCCGGGTATGTATGTAAAGAAAGGTGAGGTACTGGCTGTGTTGGAAAATCCGGAATTTATTTTATTGCAGCAGGAATACCTGGATAGCTATGCGCAGAGCGAGTATTTGCAAGCCGAATTTTTGCGGCAGCAAACGCTGGCCGCCGAGGAAGTGGCGTCGCAGAAGAAACTGCAACAGGCACGTGCCGGTTACCGTTCGATGAAAAGCCGGGTGGAGGCTTCGTCGGCCCGGTTGAAACTGTTGGGCGTCGTTCCGGAGGATTTGTTGCAATCGGGTATCCGTCCTTACCTGGAAGTAAAAGCGCCTTTGAGCGGGTATGTGGGTAACCTCCAAATGAACTTGGGCAAGCACCTGGCCGCGGGAGAGCCGCTTTGCAGCATTATCGACAAAGGGGAGATGGGGTTGTTGTTAACGGCTTACGAAAAAGACTTGGGCGATATAGCCGTGGGGAATCCGGTGGAGTTCCGGGTGAACGGGTTGGGTGATGCCGTATTTCGCGCCCGCCTGGTTTCGGTAGGGCAACAGGTCGACGAGGTGAGCCGCTCGCTGGAAGTGTATGCACAGGTAGAACAAGCCGACCCATTGTTTCGTCCCGGCATGTACGTAACGGCGCACATCAAAAAAACGCCGAGGTAAAACGGATTGTTTTATCTTTACACCCTGAATGAAAAACAATATGAGGAAAAAAAGCTCCGTATTCCGTCCCGACCGGTATATCGTTCCGGCTGCCGCCATTTCGGCGGGGGTGGCCGTGCTGATTCATTTTCCGGAAATTATTTCCCTGTTCGACTGGTACGGGGTGAATACGCTTTTTCCCGGAATTACCGTAGCCGACGTCGTTTCGGAAGTGGCTTTTACTTTTATTTCCCTGCTTTTGCTGTTCGCCCTCAATGCGGTTTTGTTCCGCTTGGACCGGCCGAACGAGTTTCCGTCGGGATGGAAAGCGGCAGTGGCTTTCGTAGTTACCTGGATAGCCAGCAGCTTGTTGGGCAAGGTGTTCGTATGGATGCACCACGGGCTGGATATTCCCGCTATCGACGCACTGGTACATCAATACCTGCATCCGGTGCGCGATTTCGTAATGGCTACGGTAGTAACGGGAAGCACGTCGATGATCCGGCTGGTGCGCCGGCAGCAATCGGTACAGATAGAGAACGAGCAGTTGCATGCCGAAAATATCCTGAACCAGTACGAAGCCTTGAAGAACCAGTTGAATCCGCACATGTTGTTCAACTCGCTGAACACGCTCCGTTCGCTGGTGCGCGAGTCGCCCGAGAAGGCCCAGATATACATTCAGCAGTTGTCGCGGGTGTTGCGCTATACATTGCAGGGAAACGAGGCGCAAACCGTTACGCTGAAAGAAGAAATGGATTTCGTCAAGGCGTATTTGTTCTTGCTTCAGATGCGTTACGAAGACAATCTGCGCTTTGACCTCGACACGGATCCGGGCTACGAATCGTACCGCGTACCTCCGATGGCGGTACAGATGTTGATTGAAAATGCGGTAAAGCATAACGAAATAAGCAAACGCAACCCGCTTACGGTACGGATAGCTACCGGAAACGACGGCTGCCTCGAGGTAACCAACCGTTTACAACCCAAACTTACGCCGGGCGTGAATACCGGCATCGGCCTGGCTAACCTCGATAAACGTTACCGGTTGATTTATAAACAGGGAATCGGCATTTACACCGCCGGCGGGCAATTCCGCGTACGCATTCCCTTAATTCCTCCGCACGTATGAAAACAGTTTTGATTGAAGACGAAAAAGCGGCCGTACGGAATCTTACGGCGTTGCTGCACGAAGCGGCTCCCGGAATGGAAATACTCGCGGTGCTCGACAGTATAGCGGAAACCGTCGAATGGTTTTCGCAGCACCCCCAACCCGACCTGGCGTTTATGGATATCCACCTGGCCGACGGGTCGGCTTTCGAGATTTTCGACCGGATATCTATTACCTGTCCGGTTATTTTCACTACGGCTTACGACGAATATGCGCTCCGGGCATTCAAGGTAAACAGCATCGATTACCTGCTGAAACCCATCGGCGAGGAAGATATCCGGCATGCCCTGGAAAAACTGGAGTCGCTTCGCACTCCGGCATGCGGCATAGAGGATATGCGCCGGCTGATGGGTGCGCTGAAACGTGAAACAGGGTATAAAACCCATTTTCTGCTTCCGGTAAAAGGCGATAAGTTACTGCCGGTGCCGGTGGCGGAAATAGTATATTTTTATATCCGTGCCGGAGTGGTGAAAGGCGTATTGGACGACGGTCGGGAATTCGCCTTTCCGCAAACGCTCGACGAACTGGCGGATTGCCTGAATCCTGCGGCTTTTTTCCGGGTAAACCGCCAGTATCTCGTTTCCCGGCATGCGGTACGCGACATCGACTTATGGT
>DBGBSM010000321.1:0-4633 GCA_048468815.1 Parabacteroides sp. | reverse complement strand
CTCCACTTCCAAGTAAATGCCGTATTTATCCGCCATACGGAAAGCGGCGCGCGGGGGACACCACGAATGGAAACGCATGTGGTTAAGCCCGTACGCTTTCATCAGCAGCATGATTCTTTCCCATTCGGCATCATGAACCGGTACATGCCCCGTTTTGGGAAATACCGCGTTTTCCACCGTACCCCGCAAATGAACAGGATGGTTGTTGAGCCAGATATGGTTTTTCCCCTGTTTCACTTCACGCATACCGAAATCGGCGGATTTCTCGTGCCGGCAAGCCGTTTCGCCCGCCCGGGCGTCGAGGCGGCAGGTAAGGGTATATACATTCGGGGTAAATTCGTCCCAGTACTCCACCCGGTCGCCTAACGGCATTACATCTTCTACGAAAATCAGGGAGTCGTTCCCGTTCACGACGATGCTTTTCTCCGAACGGTATTCCTTGCCGGTTACCGTAAACGCCGCATTTCCCGAAACCGGCTTTCCCGTATAATTCTTTACGGTCATTTTTATTTTCACGGCCCGGCGGGTTATGTCCGGATAAAGCTGCAAATCGTCGATGTACACAGGGTCGAGAGCGAACAACTTGATTTCGCCCAGTATGCCGTTCCAGTTGATTTGAGTGAACTCGGAATGCGCATGATTCCATTTATGGGTATCGTACTGAAACCGGTTGTCGACACAAACCGTAATCCGGTGCGTTTTACCCGGCGTTACGAAACCGGTAAGGTCATGATTGTGCGGAACGCTGATATAATCGATGCGGCTCGTTTCTTTCGTATCCACATACACGGAACTCAGCCAGTGCGTACGCTCGAAGTACAGAAAGATACGCTTTCCTTTCCACGCTTCCGGTATTTCGATGTCGCGCTGGTACCAAGCGGGGCCCATGTATTCATACTTGCGCGTCAACCGGTCGGGATAGGTATAAGGAACTTGATAGCCGATCCGGTAATCGTCGGTGATACCGGGCAACACAATCGAATCCGGCAACAGATGGTTATAACGCGGCGACAACGAACCGCGGCGGAAATCCATCACATCGGTCTGGAAACGCCACACACCGGACAAATCGATTTCCCGGATTTGTGCCCGGGCCGGAAAAACCGATAAAAAGAGAACGAAAGCCAACAGAATCTTCAACTTATTTTTCATGTCTTTACTTTATACCCGTATAATACTCCTTCATTACATACCAGGCTTTCTTCCGGAACCCCTGGTCGGATACCAACCCCTTCCGGTTCCAGCCCTCCTGGTTAACCGGATGGAACCGGAACGGCGAACGGAAATCGAATAAAATCCAAGGCGAAGTGCCGCGCAGGTTGGGGATATGCCTGAACATTTCGAGATTATCGCGAAACAAGGCGGCCTGGTAGTCTTCGCTCCACGAGCTGGCCGTACCGGCATCGCCGGTTTTTCCGTAAAGCGCCTCGCCCCCGAACTCCGACACGATAAGCGGTTTCCCCCGCGCTACGTCCCAGTTCGCCTTATCCGGCGTTACCGGCCAGGGATGGTACCATCCCATGTATTTATTCACCGCCACCACGTCGAGCTCCTTTATAAACGGGTCGTTCATGGCGAATACCTGCCGGGCCGGGTCGAAACGCACCAGGTCGAAAGCCGCCGTTATCAGGCGCGTGGTGTCGATGCTTTTGCAGCAATCGATAAGGTATTTCAAAAAACGGTTCCGCGCCTCGGAAGGTTGCGTTTCGTTCGCCACGCCCCAAAAGGCCAGCGCGCAGCGGTTCTTATCCCGCATTACCATTTCTTCAATCATCCGGCCGGCCTTGTGTTTCGTCGCTTCGTTCGCGAAGTCGATTCCCTGCCAGACGGGAATTTCTTCCCATACCAGCAAACCCGTTTTTTCAGCCAGCCGGACGATATGTTCGTTTTGCGGATAATGGGCCAGGCGAATCATGTTACATCCCAACGCTTTCGCTTCCGACAGGAGCATCACGGCATCGGCTTCGGAAAAAGCCCGCCCTTTACGTTGCGGTATTTCTTCGTGCAAACCGATAGATTTAAGAAAAACCGGCCGGCCGTTCAGGTAAATATCCTCCCCTTTTACGGCAAGCGTACGAAAGCCTATCTTCTCTTCTATCCGGTCGTTACCCGACGAAATCACGACCTGGTACAACCGCGGTGCATCCGGCGACCAGCGTTCTAATTTCCGGATATTGCCAATCGCCGCTTCGGCTATCCCCCGGCTGTCGGTAACCAGTTCCCGGACGATATTCAATTCGGGGATTTCTACCCGTACGCCGGTATTCGCCTGTGGCTCCGATAACGTTACCCGGACATCGATCCGGTCATTCCGGTTCTTATCGAGCCGGATAAAATAATCCCGGATATACGTATCCGGCGTGGTTACCAGCAGCACATCGCGGGTAATCCCGCCGTAGTTCCACCAATCGAAAGCCATCGCCGGGATAGCGTCGGGCGTGCGGGTGTTGTTTACCTCCACCGCCAGGAAGTTGTCTTTTTCTTTTATCCGGCCGGTAATCTCTATCTGGAACGGAGTGAAGCCGCCCTCGTGCGCCCCTATCTCTTCCCCGTTCAGGTATACGCGACAGCGGTAGTTCACGGCGCCGAAATAAAGGAACCGGCGGCACCCCGGTTTATTCTCCGCATCGAACCGCCGGGCATACCATACCGTGCCCTCGTAATAGGCAAGTTCGCTGTGCTGGCTGTTCCAGTCGGAAGGCACATTCAACCGGAGGCCGTGCTCGAATGCATATTCGTAAAAATCGGTTTTGCCCTGCGGCTGCTTGTTTTGATAAATCTTGTTTTTACGTCCCTGGTCGTACAGGTCGACGATGGCTTCCCACTTCCCGTTGAGCGATTGTACGTCGCGTCCGTACACGTTGGCCATCAGCTCTTGCGCCGGAAGGCTTTCCGCCGACAGGCAACAGAGCAAAACCAGAAAGAAAATCATGTTTGTCGATTTCATCGTTTTACCGGCATAATCATGGTTACGAAGAAAGCGGAGAAAACTTTCCCCGCTTTCCCTGTGATAGTTAGTAAATTTATACGTTCTCAGAGAACAGCCCTTCGCTATTCTACACGCACTTCAGCGAGTTTAATCCATCCGTCGGCCGTTTTTTCCTCATTCACGGCCAACTGTATGGCGGGTTTATTTTCGTTTTTCGTATCCACCAACGCCACCGCCCAGGTGTAAGTTCCCGCAGGCACATCCACGGTAGCGGCTAAATCATACTCGGCAGGCGCCTCTTTCAACCACTCGGAAGGTTCGCTCTCCGTATCAACCAGTATCTTTTTCACTTCGCCGACCGAATCCAGGAGGGCGAAAGCGACCTTGTACTTATAGTTCCACTGCGGAATATTGTTGGGAAAATAACCCCAACCCCGGTTTCTCCAACGATGGTGAATAGTTACTTCCGCACCCCGTACCACCTGGTCGGGCAGATAAATCCGGTCCGGATACAGCCGGTATCCGCCCTCGGAAATAAAGCGCTGTACCAACGGAAAACACAAGGTAAACCAAGTCTCGGTTTCGTAGCCGGCCCGGAAGTCCATCATATTCACGTGCGCTTCCGCCGAAGCGTCGAACTCACCCTGCCGTACGTCTTCGGGATGTCCTTCCCGGTAATTGCCGCTCGGGTCGATCCAGTAGCGGTGAGTGCCGCCCGTTATCCATCCGCCTTCCATAATAATCGGACGCTTGTAGTTCCACGTCTTGGCAAACTGCTTTTCCCAACTCTGGTAATAATCGGTCATCCCGAAAGCATCCTGCCGCAAGCTGTATCCCTTATTGATAGCCTTGACCAACAGCTTCTCGCTGTTTTCGTTAGCCGCTCCCCAACTCTCCGGATAGCCTACCAGACGATGGTAATTGATAACCAACGGAACCCGGGTAAAACACCGGGTATACAAATCGGTGACCCAGTCGAAAACCTCTTCTCTCAGCTTTTCGGTTTGTTCGCCGGTAGAGGTATTCGGGTCTTCATAAATCACGTTGTGCGCCTCGCCCCATTTACCCAATCCGTACGCATCGATAAACGCACAGCGGTCGGGGTCGTTGAATTCTTCGGCCAGCGCCTCGATAAACTGCGTGTAATACCGTTTAAAAACCGGGTCTTGCGGGAGGGGCGTTATCCGGTCGGGAAAATTGCTGTTCTCCACATAATAGGCGGCTCCGGCATCGAACACGAACGAAGGCGTATTCATTCCCTGGTCGCGTCCGTCGACTACAATCCGGAACGCAATAGGCAACCCCCTCTTTTCGGCTCCCCGGATTAAATTTCCCAGCCGGGAAGAAGGGTCGTTCCATACATATACCCCCTCGGCAGGATTCAGCGATGCCCAACTCGTACGGATATAGCAAGCGGAAGCATAATCGGCCACCTTTACTTTTTTACCCAAATCCGGCACATACATTTCCGTATCCCAGTACGACTCGGATTCATCCCGGGCGGCATACATCACCCAACCGTTCAACGGGTTGCGCAACGGGGCAGACCGGTTATATTTCGGTTTTACCAAAATACCCGGATACTCTCCTTCGGCGCCCGGATCGTCGTCGTTTTTACAAGCGCAAAGGGCTGTGGAACAAAACAAGGCAACGAATACACAAAAAATCGTTATTTTATTACTTCTTATTTTCATAGGTATACTC
>DBGBSM010000320.1:0-13281 GCA_048468815.1 Parabacteroides sp. | reverse complement strand
CTACTTGCTTCTTCATATCCGGTTAATTTTTAAGCGTGGCGGCCAGGTCGATGGCTTTCTTCAAAGCCCCCAGCTTGTTATTCACTTCCTGTAATTCTTTTTCGGGCTCCGACTTCGAAACGATGCCGGCGCCCGCCTGGTAGTAAAGCGTGTTGCCCTTGCTCACGAACGAGCGGATGGTGATGGCCTGGTTCAGGTCGCCGTTCAGCCCGATGTATCCGATGCATCCCCCGTAGGCACCCCGGTCGTGCCGCTCGATGTCGCTGATGAGTTGCATCGCCTTTACCTTGGGAGCCCCCGAAAGCGTTCCGGCCGGGAACGTATCGGCAAACACCTGAATCGGGTTCGCCCCTTCCGGCAACTTCCCGCTTACCCGCGAAACCAGGTGGATTACGTGCGAGTAGTACTGCGGCTCTTTGTAAAATTCCAACTTCACATCCGAGGCGTTCCGGCTCAAATCGTTGCGCGCCAAATCCACCAGCATGACATGTTCCGCGTTTTCTTTCGGGTCTTTCAGCAGCAGTTCGGTAAGCTCGCGGTCTTTCGCGTCGTCGCCCGTGCGGCGGAAGGTGCCGGCTATCGGGTCGATAAACGCCCGGCCGCCCGCTATCCGGCAATGCGTTTCCGGCGAGGACCCGAAAATCCGGAACGAGCCGAAGTCGAAATAAAACAGGTAAGGAGAGGGGTTGACCGAGCGGAGTGCCCGGTACACCTTGAAATCGTCGCCGGCAAAATCCTGCATGAAGCAGCGCGACAGTACGATTTGGAACACGTCGCCCCGCAGGCAATGTTTCACACCCGCTTTTACCATTTCCCGGTAATCCGCGTCGGTAACGGGCGATTTCTCGGGGCCGCACAACAAAAAGTCGTACGAAGCGAAATTCCGGTTTTCGAGCAACGCTTCCACCTCGCGCATCCGGCTCGTTTCGCCGGCAAACAGGTTTTCTACAATCGTGAGTTCGTTCTTGAAATGATTCACCACGATCACGTACCGGTACAGGAGGTACAGCATTTCCGGGATAACCGAAGCCCGGGTAGGCGCCTTTTCCGTATCCACCGGTTCGAAGTACCGAACCGCGTTGTACGAAGTGTACCCGAAAAAGCCGTTGATACCGGTCGGATTTTCATTTTTCCCCTGCCGGAACGAGGCGAGGTAAGCATCGAACGCCGAAGCCACCGTATCGGTTTCACGCAGGGCGGAAGCGGTTTTCGTACCGTCGGGAAACCGGCACGTTACGGTGCCGTTGTTTACCTGGAAGCTGGCTACCGGCTCGATGCCGATAAACGAGAAACTGTTTTCGCTTCCGTGGAAATCGGAGCTTTCCAGCAGGGCCGATTCGGGGTAAACGTCGCGCACCTTCAGGTAGATGCTTACCGGCGTTTGCAAGTCGGCCAGCAATGTCTTGCTGATTGTATCGAATGTATGGTTCATTTTTATAAAGATAAATTCGGTTGAATAACTCAGGTTATTGTTTGTGCAGGGCGGCGATATACGTTTCCATATCCTTGTCGCCCCTGCCGGAAACGGTGAGCACCACCACATCGTGCGGCTCGAAACGGTGTTTGGCCAGGGCGCCCAAGGCGTGAGCCGATTCCAGCGCCGGAATAATCCCTTCCAGCCGGGTAAGCTCGAACGCCGCTTCCAGCGCCTCGTCGTCGTTAACCGCCAGTACTTCGGCCCGGTGCGTCTGGGCCAGGTAAGCGTGAATCGGACCGATGCCCGGGTAATCCAAACCGGCCGACAACGAATACGGCTCTTCTATCTGCCCGTCGGCCGATTGCATGACCAGCGTGCGGCTCCCGTGTATCACGCCTACTTTCCCTAAATGGATGGTGGCGGCCGACAACCCCGTGTCGATGCCTTTCCCGCCGGCTTCGGCCAGCAGTATTTTTACGCGCTCGTCGCCCAGGAAATGGTAAATCGTACCGGCGGCATTGCTGCCTCCTCCTACGCAGGCAATCAGGTAATCCGGATATTCGCGCCCTTCCTGTTCGGCGAGCTGCTGCTTTATTTCTTTGCTGATAACCGATTGTAACCGCGCTACCAGGTCGGGGTAGGGATGGGGGCCTACGGTGGAGCCGATTACGTAAAACGTATCGGCCGGATGGCAGCACCAGTCGCGGATGGCTTCGTTGGTAGCGTCTTTCAGCGTCATATTGCCCGAAGTAACCGGGCGTACGGTAGCGCCCAGCATTTGCATCTTTTGCACGTTGGCGTGTTGGCGCTCCACATCGGTTTTTCCCATGTATACGATGCACTCCATGTTCATCAGGGCGCATACGGTAGCCGTGGCAACGCCGTGCTGCCCGGCGCCGGTTTCGGCGATAATCCGGGTCTTACCCATCCGTTTGGCTAACAAAACCTGTCCGATGGCGTTGTTGATTTTGTGGGCGCCCGTATGGTTCAGGTCTTCCCGTTTCAGGTAAATCCGGCATCCGTACCGCTCCGAGAGTCGGTTGGCTAAGTAAAGCGGGCTCGGACGCCCTACATAATCTTTCAACAATTGACCGAATTCGTTCCGGAATCCCGGGTCGTTCAATACTTCGAGGTAGCGTTTTTTCAGGTTTTCCACGCAACCGTACAGGATTTCGGGGATATACGCTCCCCCGAACTCTCCGTAATACCCGTCTTTGTTTACATCGTACTTGTTCATGTCGTTGTATGTCGTTTGGTTGTTTTTGCACAAAAAGAAAGGCCTGTCGTGAGTACGACAGGCCTTTTCGGTAATTTCTTATTTCTTCAGATAACTACACACGGCGAGTTACTCACAATCCGGAAATTGCAAGTGCCACCACCAATATGTATTTACCAACTGAGTTTTCATTTCGTTTTTCTTTTATATCGTGCGAAGACGGTGCAAACCGGAAGCAAAAATGCCGGGGTAGAATCTGTCATCGCTTTATTCGATGAGGCAAATATACGAACATTTTCGATTAGCCAAACAAAAGGTCTGTTTTTTTTCTTTTCCTTTTGTTTTTGCTGCCGCTTGCTATCGAAAAAATAGTTCGACGATTATCGCAAGAACTTTTCATAATTATCAAAAGAACTTTTCATAACTATCAAAAGTTCTTTTCACAGCTATCGAACTATTTTTTCTGCGTTATTCCGGCAACAAACCGGTTTTATTTACCTGCGGCGTACGGATACCCGGCTTCAATTCGCCGTTGATAAGGATGAGCGTACGGTTGTGAAGTACCGCGCCGGCGCCCGCCCGGGCCGCCTGTTCCCCGTGGCCTATGCTTTTCCATTCGCCTGTGAATGTATTGTAAGTAATAAGTTCCGTGTTGAATTTGTACCATTCCGGCGGTTGCAGCATATACGCCTTTCCTGCTTGCGTCAGGCTATCCGCTACGGCCGTATTCCCTTTTTCCGCTGCGATTCTCTTCTGCCGGTCGCGGTCGAGCGCGGTAAAGAAGCGCTCGTAGTTCACCCCTCCGGCGAAAAGGAGCAAGCTGTCGCCTAAAGCCACTCCGCAACCGCCTGTTACGGTACGCGGCTCGTTACCGGGAAGCGGCATCAGCGGCGATACCGTTCTCCAGCGATTGGTTGCCGGGTCGTAGGCAATCAGGTCGGCCGACACTACCGGCGGCTCATCCCCTTGTACCGGTTGGAACCCGCCGGCTACGAACAACTGCATTCCTTCCGGCGTTTGTTGCGCGATGGCTACCGGTTGTACCCGGGCGGCGCCCGGCATCGGCGCCAATTCTTGCCAGCCGTTTTCCGGCGAATCCGTATCCAGGCAGAACAAAGCGTTTCCCGGCCGGCCGTTCAGGTTGCCACCGGCTACGTAAATCGTTGCGCCGATAGCCGCCGCCGACGTATTATCCGCGGATACCGGAAGCGACGGAAGCGGGGTTGACAGTACTTTCTTTTCCGAATCGTCCCACCGGAGCAGCCACGCTTCGGTAAAGGCGTCCGCCTGGTTGTTCCCGCCGATGCACGCTACCCCTTGCGGTACGGAAACCGCTGCGCCGTAGGCAACCGGATAAGGAAACGTTCCGGCCGCTTCCCAGCCTGATGAAAATCCGTTCGCCGTATCGAGTACGTACACGGTGTCGTAGTATTTTTTGGCTCCTCCTTCGGTTACCGGGCGGTCGGGAAAGTTACATCCGCCGGCAACGATCAGTTTGTTTTCGTGCAGTCCGGCGAAAGGAGCGGATACGCCCTTTCCCGGCAAGTCGGTTAAAGCTGTCCAGTTCATGCTGATTTGCGAGTTTTGTACCGGCGCCAGCCTGCATCCCGGCAATAAAGCGAAAGCCGGGAGGCAAAGCAGCACCATCAGGTTTAAATAAACAGGTTTCATATCTTACTGAATCGATTCTTCTCCGGTGCGGAACGTAGAGGCGGGGAGGCCGTCTTTGTTTACTAAGTTGGCGCGGGTAAACGGTTGCCATCCGTACCGTACGTAGCGCGGATGTTGTATGTTTTCGCTCCATACCCGTAGGATGCCGCCGGTTACTTCCGCTTGCGCCGGAACGAACAAACCGTCGGTTTCGGCAATCTCGAATGTGCGGATTTCGTTTCCGTCGGCAGGGTGCATCCCTTCGCCGTAGTCGAACGAGAGGTAAGCGCTTCCGTTTTTAAACTCGACACTCCGGAACAGCGGCCCCGAGGGAAGTACATCGTGCCCGTATGTTTTGTTCAACGCCCAGCGCGCCAGCCGCTCGCCCACCTCTTTTTTGTGGGTGGGATGCACGTTCGTGGAGTCGCCGCGGTCGCTGCTTACGGCCATGCCGCTGTAAGGAACGCACTCCATTAATTTGCGCTGGCTGTCGCGGAACCACGTCCAGCTCGGCCGGTCGATGCTCGATAACTGAACGTAGTAGAACGGCAATTCGTTGTCGCCCCAGGTTGTGCGCCAGCTTTTTACCAGGAGCGGGAACAGTTGTGCATGCGCTTCCGTGTTGTGCGCGTTCGATTCCCCCTGGTACCAGATTATCCCCCGGATGGGGAATGCTTCGAGCGGCGCGATACCCGACTCGTATAAATAACAGGGCTCGTACGGATGCCGCTGTTGTTTGTTGGCCGATTTTTTGATATTCAGCGAAGCCCGTTCGCGGCACCAGTCTTGAATAAAATCGTTTTGACGCCAGTTATACAAAATACCGGGGAGCTCGAATTCGAGCGTGCGGCGGTCGATCCACGCTTCCGTAGGGGAGCCGCCGATGGCGTTGTGGATTAATCCGACAGGCACCTGCAAGCTGTCGGCCAGCATGTTGCCGAAATAGTACGCTACCGATGAAAAATCGGCCGCCGTCCGGCTGGTGCACGGCTCCCAGCTCGCTTCCGTATAATACTGTAACCGGTTGAGCGAATCCAGTACCGACGTGTCCCATTCCACGGCATACGTGGGCCAGCGCCCTTTTTTGTCGAACAAGCGGATGCGGGCGTTCTCCGCCTGCGGTATTTCCTGCTGTGCCGTAGCGTCTTCCTTCAGCATGAAAGCCATGTTCGATTGTCCCGAGCAAAGCCATACTTCGCCCGCCAGTACGTTCCGGTAGGTAAGCGTTTTCTCTTTGGTGCGGATAACCAGGTCGTACGGGCCGCCGGCCGGCAGGGCGTTTAACGTAACCGTCCATTTCCCGTCGGCGCCGGCTACGGCCGTTTGCTTTTGCTTGCCGAGCGTAACGGTTACCTTGCTCCCTGCGTTTGCCGTTCCCGAAACCGGTAACGGTTTGTTCCGTTGCAACACCATATTATCCGAATAAATTTCCGGCATGTGCAATCCGCCGTAATCGCCGGTAATCGCCCCGTATACCGTTTTAGCTAAAATACCGGCTCCTTCGGCATTCGGATGCAACGCGTCGGGCATCAGGTCGGGCCGGTTGTACAATACTTTTTGCAGGTCGATAAGCCGGGTATCGGCATAGGCGGCGATGAGTTCGATTACTTCCTGCTCCTGGGCGTACCAGTCGCGCGTGCCCGATTGGAAGCGCGGGTGCCAATGGAATATCGGCGACATGCGGCAAATGTAGATTTCCGCTTTCGGATTGGCTTCCCGGAACGATGCAATCAGTTGCAGGTAATCTTTTACGAAGTCGTCGCGGTAATTCGGCCAGTCGCGCGGGTCGGTATCGTTCAGCCCCAGGTGGATTACTACGATGTCGCCGGCGAATGCCAGCGCCTTTTTGTATTCTTCCTGCTGCATGTAGGGGCGGTGGCCGCGGTTAAGCAACGTACTGCCGCTCTTGCCGAAATTTTCTACTGTGTACCCGTTTCCGAGTAACCGTTGGAGTTGGGCCGGGTAACAGTTCTGTTCGCGGTTCTCGATGGTGTAGCCGTATGTTACGCTGTTCCCTACGCAAGCTACTTTTTTAGGTTGGGCCCAGGCGGTTACACACCAGGCCAGTGCGAAACAAATAAGGTAAAAGTGTTTCATATCTCGGTTAGTTTTTTTGTTTGTCGGGTGAGTAAATCAATCCGTCTACCGCTTTTTCGCCGTCGGGAGTGACGAAAACGAATGTAAACATCCATTTTACCAGCCGTACTTCCGGCGTGGAAAACGCACCGACGGGCAATTTGAGCAGTACGTAGTTCCAGCCCTTGTTCAGCGTAACCGCCAGCGGCGGGCGGCTCTCGAAGTTTTCGTTCCCTAACGGTATCTCGTTCGAGTGTACCGTGTGGGTAGCCGTCCATACGGGCGGTTCTATTTCCTGGCCGTTCAGCCAGATACGGCTTTCGCGGTAATCCCATTTGCCGGCGGGCGGCGGAAGGTCTTTTTCCGAGCGTCCGTAGTTTTGGGTGTTGGCCCATAATCCCACTTCCTGTTTCCGGGGCGAATATACGTACGTATAGGCGTAAGCCGTGTGGTTCGGTTGCGGGTCGGTGTAAAACGACGGTACCATATTTCCCCATACATGGCGCAGGTAAATGCCGGCGCCCGTGGCTTCGCGTGTTTTGTATTCCTTTCCTTCGTAGCGGTATACCGTATCGCAACCTTGTTCGGGCGGGAACGATTTCAGCAAATCGCCGTGGTTGGGAAAAGCGTCGGTAATGCGCCAGTTTACATTCGTTTGCCGTACATAGGCGAACGGATACCCTTCGAAACGGTGTTCCTTATGCCAGAGCATGCGGCGTTCGAAGTCGGAGAAAGCGGTAAATGCCTCCGTTCCTTCGGCGGGTATCAGCGTAGAAGCGAAATAGCCGTTTCCTCCGCCGCGCCAACTCCGTTCGGCTAAGGCGAGCATGGCGGGGTAAAATGCGTTTTCGAGCAGGATATTCCGCTCGGGCACCACCAGCCGGTCATTCCATACGCCGATAATGGCTCCTGCATAATCGTGGCTCCCGCTCGTCTGTCCGGCAATCGTACTGTTATACAAGGTGAAAACATCGGCGAACGAATCGAAATGGTTGATGTAATGCAATCGCGAATCGATGGCCGGGATTCCTTTGTGCGGCTTGCCCCGGTAACTCCACATCTGAATCATATCGATTTCGCCGTCGCCGTAGTTCCATCCCGGGTTCCACGAAACCGCTTTCATCCCTTTGCTCCGAACGTACGCCACCATTTCGGGAACGAAGGCCGGATTGGTAAAAGCTACCTCGTCGGTGCCGATATGCAGGTAAGGCAGTCCGGCGAACGTTTCGCATACCTCGTCGATTAATAATTTCAGTATCGCCGTTCCTTCCTTGCTTTGCATGTCGTGCCGGAACGTTTTCCGGAAAGCGGCGCTGTGCCCCGGCATATCTATTTCCGGAATCAGCAATACGTGGTGCTGCTTGCAAAACTCCATGAGTTCCTTCGCTTCGGCCAATGTATAGTATTGCCCGGGCATCCGGCCGAAGTGGCTGCTGTCGTTCAGCATCGGGAAAACCCGGCTTTCCAGGCGCCAGCCCAAATCTTCTGTCAGGTGCCAGTGAAATACGTTGATTTTGTATTGCGAAAGCATCGCAATCTCCCGTTTCAACTCGTCGAGGGAGAGGTAGCTGCGCCCCGTATCGTGCATAAAGCCCCGGATACGGAAAGCGGGCCAGTCGGTAACCGTACATCCGGTGATATAGGTTTTGTTTCCTTTCTGCATGGTAAGCTGGCGCAGCGTTTGAAGCGCCCGGTATACGCCTTCCGGCGTAACGGCTTCCACGGTTACGGCTTTATCGGTTACTTGCAGCCGGTAGGCTTCGTCCGGGTTCACGGTCGCTTCGGGAATGCTGTCAACCAGTTTCACGGTAAACGAAGAGGAGGCCCGGCCGGTAACCGTGGCGCCGGTTTCCTTGAGAAAAGCGGAAACGGTTTGCTGTAATTCGTTGGTAGGCACGGTGAGGGTGAGCCGGGTTAACGGGAACTGTTCCCGGTTCCATCGTATTTGCTGTGGCAGGGGCAGCAGGCAAGGGGAAGCCTGAAGTAAACCCGAAATCAGTATAAAAGCAAGCAGGAAGAAACGTTGCATAAGAGTACGATTTAATGGTATGTGAAAAATCCCAAATATAGCCAAGTTCTTAAAAAGAACCAAGCTATTTTGGGATTAATCTGAATCGGTCGCTTGGTAAAAAACGGTCTTAGTCGGTTAATAACCGGAAGTTTGATCCAATGCCGGATTATTGGTCAGCGTATTTGCGTCGATCGGCCATAATAAGCGGTTTTGTTCGGCCGACGAATAAGCGTGTACATACTCCCAGCCTAACAAACGGAGGTCGTACCAGCGCTTTCCTTCAAATAAAAACTCGCGCAGCCGTTCTTTCAGGATTGCTTCCAGCGCACCGGCGTTGTCGGGTTTCATCCATTTGTTATCGGCATAGAATGTCGCGTCGTTGTCGTTCGGATAAGCTACCTCGTTTCGGTGAGCGGCAAAATACGTCGTTCCGTAAGCGCGCTCGCGTACCGCATTGATTTCGGCGGAGGGGTCTTCACCGAGCAACGCTTTGGCTTCCGCCAGTTGCAACAAGCAATCCGCATAGCGGTAAATGGGGAAATCGTCCAGCCAGCTCCGTTCCGAGCTTCCTTCGAGCAGCACACCCTGGAATTTATAAACGATAGGACCGAAATATTCCGGTCTGCCGGTTTCTTTGTCTTTGGTATATACGGCTTTTAAAGAGGAAGCCCAGCGCGTATCGTTGTTGCGGAACGCTTTCCAGTAAAAATCCAGTCTCACTTGCAAGCGCGTCAGTCCGTTGAGTTGGGCATCGGGAGTACCTACGAACGAATTGCCGTTTTCGTCGCAATAAAGTTTCGTCATCTTATCCTGGGCCGGAATCAGGTTACCTCTGTAAGAACCGTTCCACATGGCGTATTCGTCTTTTCCGTTGTGTATGGCGAAAATGATTTCCTTGTTCTTTTTGTTGTCATAGGCGAATATGTCGCCGAACGAACTGCTTACCAATCCTACATCGGCCTTTTTAACGTTTTCGAAGGCCGCTTTGGCTACCGTGTAATCCGTAGCACCGCCGCCCATCTGGAGTCCGCTCCACAAATAAACTTCGCCTTTCAGCATTTGCGTGGCTGCCAGCGACCAGTAATGCCGTCCGTATTTGAAAGTATAATCGTTGCCGAATCCGGTTTCCGACGATTGGATATCCTGCTTGATTTGTGCCATGATTTCGGCAGCGGGCGAAACCTTTTTCTGCGTATTCGAGAGGTCGAGGTTCTGGCCTTCCGTGTAATCGAGGTAAAGAACCACGTCGCCCCACGAACGAAGCAAATGAAAATAAAGGTACGCGCGCATACCGTACGCTTCTCCCAGCAAGTAGTTTTTGGATGACTCGGTCAATACGGTAGTTTCGTTCGTTTTGGCTATCATCAGGTTCAGTTGGTTGATAACCTTGTACATGTCGGCGAAGTTGCTCACTATTACGTTTTCCTTGTTAAGCGTGTTGTAAGGCAGCCGTTCCATTCCCTGGCTCGCTTCGCCGCCGATAGGCGAGTCGCCGTAAATATCGGCGCGGGGTTCGCCCAGCAAAAAGATGTTGTAGCTTTTTTCCCGTAACAGGGCGTGCAATCCGGTATTGAATACGTTGAACTGGTCTTCGGTCTTCCAGTAATCCGTACCTCCCAACGAACTGGTCGGGCTGATATCCAACGAATCGCACCGGGAGAAACCCAATAAACATATAGAGGCTGCTATATAGGTAATTATCTTTTTCATAATTTTATATTTATAAGGTGGAATATTAGAATGTTACGGATAATCCGAACAGTACGGTGCGCGGCGTGGGGTAACGTCCCTGATCTACGCCGTACAGTTTTTCGTCGTTATTGTTGTTCGTGAGTATCGGTTCGGGCGAAGTGCCGGTATAGCCGGTAACGTAGAAAAGGTTCTGTCCGGTTACATATACCGATGCGTTCTGGATAAAAGCCTTGCTGATCCATTTCTTAGGCAGAATATAATTCAGCGTCAGTTCGCGGAGGGCGAGGTAGTCTGCCTTTTCATAAAAACGCGAGCTGTTGTTGTCGCGGTTCAAGCCGGCGCTGTTGGAACGGGTAATATTCTTTTTAGCCAGTTGGTCGGCGTAATAGAATGCGGGCAAATCGGTATCGGTATTCGTTTCGCTCCACATGTCGTGCACTTCCGATATCACGTTGAACGAACCTTGGTATTGCCCTAAATTACGTGCGGCCAGGTCGTTATACAGCGTATGGCCTATCGCGTAATCGAAACGGGCATATAACGAAAGATCTTTCCATCTGAGCGTGGTAGAGAAACCGCCGGTTACTTTCGGGAATATATTGCCTACTACTTCCCGGTCGAGGCCGTTGATTACGCCGTCTCCGTTGATATCTTCCCAACATACGTCGCCCGGCTGAATCGGTTTCCAGCCTTCTTTGCCTTCGTATTGAGCCGCCAATCCCGGTCCGTACAGGTTCGCCACTTCGTCTATTACCGTGTTGGCATGCGCTTTTACGTCGTCCCAGTCCTTAAAGATGTGATTTTGTTTGAATCCCACCATTTCGCCCAGCTTACCGCCTTCCTGGCGGCCGGCGATCCATTTGGTTTCCGTAGTGCCTTTGCCCGTAGCCACTTCGTACCCGCCTACCCGGTTGTTTTCCGTTCCGTTATAAGGCAATGCGATAATTTTATTGGCTACCGAAGTGAGGTTGGCCGAAACGTCCCATGAAAATCCGTTTGCATTATCCAGTATATTGGCTTTTACTTCCATTTCGAATCCGGTATTCCGTAGCGTTCCCATGTTGGTCATCATATCCGTGAATCCCAGGTAACCCGGTAAAGCCTGCTTGGTTAGCAAGTCTTTTGTGCGCCGGTTGTAGTAATCCAGGATAAAGCTCAAGCGGTTGTTGAAAAATCCGATATCCAACCCAACTTCGAACGTTTGGCTTTGTTCCCAGCGCAATCCGGTGTTTATCAAGCCTGAATTGTAGAAAGCCGACGTACCTCCGTAATTTTTAGCCTCCACCTGACCGTAAGCACCGTAGATATCGAAATTACCAATACCAGTTACGTTCCCGTTTACCCCGTAGCTGACGCGAGGTTTCAGGTTGGAAACAATATCCGCTATACGCGAATCTTTCCACCAGCTTTCTTCCATCACGTTCCAGCCGGCCGATACACCCGGGAAAAAGCCCCACCGGTTGTCTTTCAATTTGGAGATACCGTCGTAACGAGCCACTACGGAAAGCAAGTATTTCATATTGTAGTTGTAATTGATACGTCCGAAGCCGGAAAGTATGCGGTAGGCCGTTTTCGAGGTAGTGGTAGACGTACGTTCGGCGCCCACATTCAGCGTAGGAATGTCGTCGATAGGCGAGTTCTGGGTTTTCGCTTCGAATTTGAATTCGTCGTAGTTATAATATTCCGCTCCTACCATGGCGTCGATCTGATGCTTTTCGGCGAACCGGTCGGAGTAAGTGAGCGTACCGTTGAACTGCATCTGGTTGTACCGCTTGATATAAGCTTCGGCCTGACGCGTGGTATTGGGGGTGGAAGAGGTTTGCGGTTGATAGCTTTTGTTGAATTTTTCCCGTTGGTAGTCGTAATGCAATAACGAGGCGTTTCCGTTCAGGATTAATTTTTTCGGCAGAATATCCAGGTCAAATCCCACGTTATACGATTGGCGCCGTTCCCCGTCGTGCTGGGTAAGCCGTTCCCGGTAATATGCCGGGTTTCCGTCGGAAGTACCCCCGCCGGAGGCTGGGTTTCCGTCTTCGTCATACGGATTCCAGGTAGGCCGTTGCGAGCGGGTACGGTAAAACATCTGCGCTTCGTCTATCCAGAGCGACGGTTTGGTAGCCCACGTATACGTTGCATTTCCTTTTACGTTCAGGAACGGAAACACTTTATAGTTTCCGCTGAGCGACCCGTTGAACCGCTTGTAACCGGTGCCGATTACCTGGCCGTCTTCGTTGTAGTAACCGATGCTGGTGGCATACGTGCCTTTGTCGTTGCCGCCCGTGATGCTTAAGTAATGGTCTTGCAGGAAAGCGCTGTCGTCGAATACGTCGTTATCGAGCAGCCCGTTGTAATCCCGGAACAGGATTTGCTGGTCTGTGTAGAACGGGTCGTTCATCGTTCGCCAGCCTTCGTTTTGGAGATGTGCCGTTTCGTCGGTGAGGTAGCGGATGTCGTACATGTTGTTTCCGATGCCGTATCCCGCTTGTGAATCCACGTTGCCCGTCGGGTTGTATCTTTTGTATCCCAGCCGGTTGTAATAAATGTAATCTTCGGCGTTGCAATAATCGTATCCTTTCCGCGAATAATTCACGCCCATTTTGAATTTGTATGTCACCGACGCTTTTCCCGCTTTTCCGCTTCGGGTTTGAATCAGGATTACGCCGCCGTTGGCGCGTGCACCGTAAATAGCGGTGGATGCCGCATCTTTCAATACCTGTATCGATTCGATGTCGGAAGGATTGATGTCGCCCATGCTGTCGCGGATAACCCCGTCTACGATAATCAGGGCTTTGTTGTTGGCCCCTGTAATGGTTGCCCCTCCGCGCAAGGTGATGTTCGGTTCGGAACCCGGTTGCCCGCTGGTGGTTACTACGCGCATCCCTGTTACGGTTCCTTGCAATGCCTGAGCTGCATGGCTGAATGCGGCTTTGTCGAGTACGGCATTATCCATTTTGGATATGGCGGTAGTAAGTGTGGCTCTTTTTTGTTGGCCCCCGTAACCGGTTACCACTACTTCGTCGAGTTGCTCTACATCTTCGCGTAAAACAATCTTAATTTTAGTTAACGGGGGGGGGGGGGGTAATCTCCTGTGTTTTATATCCTATAAAAGAAACGACCAGAACGGCGTCCGGCCCCGAAACCGTAAGAGAGAAATTCCCGTCCATATCGGTGACAGTACCGTTAACGGTTCCTTTTTCCATGATGGAAGCTCCCGGAATG
>DBGBSM010000319.1:0-4733 GCA_048468815.1 Parabacteroides sp. | reverse complement strand
TTGTGTGTTCGTATAAAGGCGCTACAAAAGTACTAAATTGCTATATAGAGTTTACAAAATGCGCCGTGTAATTAGATTCAAAGCGTGTGCTTTCAGAACATTTAACACTTCACCGCTACCACTTCTCGTCGGAAAGGAGTTGTTGCAGCTCTTCGGCGGTTACGTTCACCCGCAGCTTACCGCGGTGGGCCACCGAAATCTTGCCCCGTTCCTCGCTTACGATAATCACTTTGGCATCCGTTTCCTGCGACATGCCGAGGCCGGAACGGTGGCGCAGCCCCATATCTTTCGGAATGTCGGTATTGTGCGCTACCGGCAGGATGCATCCGGCCGCCTTGATGCGGTTGTCGGCGATAATCATCGCCCCGTCGTGCAACGGACTGTTTTTGAAGAAGATATTTTCGATGAGCCGGGCATTCACGTCGGCATTGAACATTTCGCCCGTATGCTCGTAAATCGACAAGTCCATCTCCTGCTGAATGACGATGAGCGCCCCGGTTTTCTTCTTCGCCATGTTCATGCAGGCCAGCACCACCGGCGCGATGTATTGCCCTTCTTTGCCGCCGTCTTTGTCGCTCTTGGAGAATACTTTACTCAGGAACCGCCAGCCGCGGTGCGAACCCAGCGCCAACAGGAAACGGCGTATCTCGTCTTGAAACAGGATAATCAGCACGATAAACCCCACGCTGATTACTTTATCGAGGATGGCGCCCATCAGACGCATCTCCAACACCTGCGATACCAATATCCAGATAACGACGAACGAAACCACGCCGCTGAAGATAGCCATCGTTCCGGAGGCTTTCATTATCTTATACGTCTGGTATAAGAAGAACGCCACCAACAATACGTCTATCAAGTCTTTTATTCCGAAATGCATCCACATACGTCCCTGTTCTTTTTAAGTTCGGTTACAATTTTCACGGTTTCCACGGCCGCCTTCACATCGTGTACCCGGAGGATGTCGGCCCCTTGCTGCAACGCTACGGTATGAAGCACGGTAGTACCGTTGAGGCTTTCGTCCGGCGTGCCGCCGAGCAGCCGGTAAATCATCCGTTTCCGGGAAACCCCTACCAGCAAAGGTAAGCCGAATAAGGTGAATTCGGACAATTTATTCATCAGGAAATAGTTTTGTTCCACCGTTTTGCTGAAACCGAAGCCGGGGTCGATAATCACGTCGGCCACGCCCCGGAGATGCAGCTCGCGTACCTTTTGCGAGAAATATAGCATCATCTCGCCTATCATATCCCGGTAACCGGTCTGTTTCGTCATGGTTTGCGGGGTTCCTTTCATGTGCATCAGGATATAGGGCACCTGCAAGGCGGCTACCGTATCCGTCATTTCCGCATCCATTTCGCCGCCGGAAATATCGTTGATCATCCCTACCCCGTACGCTTCCACGCAGGTACGGGCAATACCCGCCCGGAACGTATCCACCGAAACGGGAACGCCGGGATAATGCCGCTGCAACAATTCCAGCGCCGGGCGCAACCGCGCCATTTCTTCATCGGCCGGAACATCGGCGGCATCGGGTCGCGACGAATAGCCGCCCACGTCGATAATCGCACCTCCTTCGTCGAGGATACGGCCGATTCGCTCGTCGATTTCCTTTTCGGTTTGTTTCCGGCTCCCGGAGTAAAACGAATCGGGCGTAACATTGAGGATGCCCATCACCGCGGGAACAGATAAATCGAACAACTTGCCATTGATATTCAAAGTTTTCGTCATCGCAGCTTTTCTATATAACCAATCTTCGCAAACAATTTACCGCAAAAGTAAGGAATTATTATAATAAGAATTACTTTTGCATCCCGAATAAACTGTTAACGAGATTGAGCTATGAATATTTCCGAACTTCACGAATTATTCCTGCATCACCGAAATATCACGACCGATAGCCGCGACTGTCCGAAAGGGTCGCTGTTCTTTGCCCTGAAAGGCGAGCGGTTCGACGGAAACCGCTATGCGGCCGACGCCCTGAAAACGGGTGCCGACTACGCCGTTATCGACAACCCGGCCTACGAAGTGGCGGGGCGCACCATACTGGTGGATAACGTTTTGAATACGTTGCAGCAACTGGCGCGGCTACATCGCAAGTCGATCGATATTCCCGTAATCGGGATTACGGGAACGAACGGAAAAACCACCACCAAGGAACTGATTGCCGCAGTGCTTTCCTCCAAATACCATACGCTGTACACCGAAGGAAACCTGAACAACCAAATCGGCGTGCCGCTCACGTTGCTCCGGCTGAACCACGAACACGAAATGGCGGTGGTCGAAATGGGCGCCAGCCACCCGGGCGACATCGCCGAGCTGGTGCGAATCGCCTGTCCGAACTTCGGGATTATCACCAACGTGGGCAAGGCGCACCTCGAAGGGTTCGGCTCGTTCGAAAACGTAATCGCAACCAAAGGGGAGCTATACGACTATATCCGGAAGGTGAACGGAAAAATCTTTATTCACAACGGGAATACGCACCTCCGGCCGATAGCGCGGGGAATCGAGCAAATCACTTACGGCGACGAGGGGGCGTTCACTTCGGGAAAAGCGGTATCCGGCTCCTCTCCGTTCCTTACGTTGGAATGGAAACAGCAGGGGAAAGTGCACACGGTACAAACGCACCTTATCGGCGATTACAATTTGGAGAACGTACTGGCGGCCATTGCTATCGGGCGTTATTTCAAGATTCCGTCGGAACGTATCAACCGGGCCGTGGCAGGTTACGAACCCACCAACAACCGTTCGCAACTCAAGCAAACGGAGCGCAATACGCTGATTATCGACGCCTATAACGCCAATCCGAGCAGCATGGCGGCTTCACTGGCGAACTTCGCCGCGCTGACTGTTTCGCCGAAAGCGGTTATCCTGGGCGATATGCGGGAGCTGGGCGACGCCAGCGACGAGGAGCATGCGAAAATCGTGGAGCTTATCGGAAAAGAAAAGTTCGACCAGGTATTTTTGTGCGGGGAGCATTTCTGCCGAACGGGCGCGCCGTTCCGTCCGTTCGCTACTACGGAGGCGCTGGAAGAGGCGTTGAAAGCGGAACCGCTACAGGGGTATCATATTTTAGTAAAAGGGTCGCGGGGGATGGCGCTGGAAAAAGTAATTCCGTTGCTGTAGGATACAAACCGAAAAGGCGCGGATGCTGTTTCGAACGGAAAGTGCATCCGCGCCTTATTTATTCTTTATAACCGGAAGATCGCCGGCTACTTTACACCCGGATCGGTATACAACTGCAACGCATCCTTCCACGGTATCATGCCGCCGTTGCCCCACCAGTAAAACGCATCCAGGTTACAGAAGTCGCGGTTCTTTTCCATATCTTCTTTCAACAAGCGCTTATACGCCTCGACTTTCCAGGCATACGCCGGCAATTGCGCCAGATTCACCATTTCCCACGGGTCGTTGTCGAGGTCGAACAGTTGCTCGGTACGGGTGCCGTTCACATTGTAAACGATGTATTTCCAGCCGTCTTTCACCAAGCCCCGCTGGATGCTGTTGTAAGCCAGGAACAAATGGTCGCGGTGTTTCTTCGCTCCCCGGATAACCGGCGCCAGCGACTTGCCCGTAACCGACGGCGCGGGAGCCACTCCGGCCAGCTCGCACAGGGTAGGATAGACGTCCGACAAGTAACAATTCACATCGCGTTCGGTACCTTTTTCCAGCCACGGGGCACAAATCACCAGCGGCACGCGCACACTGTGGTCGTACAAGTTTTGTTTTCCCAGCAAACCGTGCTGCCCTACCGCCAATCCGTTATCGGAGGCAAAAACCACAATCGTATTTTCCGCCTGCCCGCTTTCCTTCAGCGCCCGGAGTATCCGGCCGATTTGCGTATCCACTTCGCTTATCATTCCGTAATAGCCGGCCAGTTCCTGCTGGGTTTCCGCTTTCGTACGGGGCACCGGCGTAAGCACTTCGTCGCGCACGTACATATCGCCCGTGTCGAACGGGTGGCGCGGCAGGAAGTTTACTGGCAAGTCGAGGGTATCGGCCTGGTAAGGATGGGCATAAGCGGGATGGTCTTTTCGCGGGTCGTGCGGAGAAGTAAAAGCCACGTAAGCGAAGAAAGGCGTTTTCTCTTTCTTCCGGCTTTTCAGGAATGCGACCGCGGCGTCGGCAAACATTTCCGACGAAAACTTATCCCCGACGAACGCCTTTTCGGCAAATTCGCCCGTGGGGTCGTAATGATGCAGGCGCGGCGCCACATGCCCGTTCGTATTGTACGGGTGCATCCCGCCGAAAAAGATATTTTCGCCGCACGAAAAGGAACGGCTGAACGAACGGGTGTCCGAATGCCATTTGCCGGTGGCGAACGTAGCATACCCGTTTTTCCGGAACGTTTCGGGCAGCGTAACGTGCTGTTCGGGTATCACTTGCCCGTCTTGGATTACCTGGAATACGCCCCGCCCGGTCATAATCATGGCTCGGCTCGGCATCGACAGCGCGCCGCCCAGCGAGCCGTTGGTATAGGTACGGGTAAACGAGATGCCGTTGCCGATTATGCCGTCGATGTTGGGCGACACCACCTGGTCGCATCCGTTGGCATGGATGCAGGTGCGCTGCATGTCGTCGACCAAAACAAACAGGACGTTGGGCGTTTTTTTCTTCGGTTGCGCCAGGCACGCGGTGGAAAGAACCAACGTGAAAACCGGAATCAGGATTTTTTTCATCTATTGTAGAATTGTGATTATACTGCTAAGGGAAACGCATGCTTCAGGGTTATATAG
>DBGBSM010000318.1:0-7838 GCA_048468815.1 Parabacteroides sp. | reverse complement strand
ATCGCTTCTTTGCTGGGATATATTTATTTATTCATTTAATATAATGTAGCTATGAATTTTCCTTCAGATTTAAAGTACACCAAAGACCACGAATGGATTCGGGTAGAAGGGGATACCGCGTATGTGGGTATTACCGATTATGCACAAAGCGAGTTGGGCGAAATCGTTTATGTGGATATTACCACGGAAGGCGAAACGCTGGATAAGGAAGAGGCTTTCGGCTCGATAGAAGCCGTTAAAACGGTTTCCGACCTGTTTATGCCGGTAGGCGGCGAAGTGCTCGACATCAACCGCGACCTGGAAGACAAACCGGAGCTGGTGAACGAAGACCCGTACGGCGCCGGCTGGCTGGTAAAAATCAAAGTGCTCGCTCCCGCCGAACTCGACGAATTGCTTTCGGCCGACGATTACCAGAAGTTGCTGGCGAAGTAAGCAGCGGCCTTCGGTAAGAAGAAACAGAACACCGGGGCACGGAAACACGGCACTCGTTATCGGCTATACTATATAAGGTGTGGTGTTTCCGTTCCCGGTATTTCCGGATGTGGTATTAACAGTTGAAAAAATATGAAACCGATCGTAAGTATCATTATGGGCAGCACCTCCGACCTTCCGGTAATGGAGAAAGCCGCCAAATTTCTCGATGAAATGGAAATCCCGTTCGAAATGAACGCGCTTTCCGCCCATCGCACTCCCGAACAAGTAGAAGCTTTTGCCAAAGGCGCTCAAGACCGCGGAATCCGCGTGATTATCGCCGCCGCCGGCATGGCTGCCCATTTATGCGGCGTCATCGCTTCGATGACTACGCTGCCTGTTATCGGCGTGCCCATCAATTCCACCCTCGACGGCATGGACGCCCTGCTCGCCATCGTGCAAATGCCTCCGGGAATCCCCGTGGCTACCGTAGGCATCAACGCCTCGTTGAACGCCGGTATCCTGGCCGTGCAGATGCTCGCCGTGAGCGACGAAGCTTTGCAACAAAAGCTCGCCGCCTACAAAGAAAGCCTGAAAAAGAAAATCGTCAAAGCCAACGAAGAGCTGGCCGCCGTATCGTTCAAATACAAAACCAATTGAATACCCGGTAGCGCGGTACACGGCGAAGATAAACACAAAGACACGGAGACACAGAGAACTTGGAAAGAAGAGGATTTGCCTGCCATCGGGTTTGAGCAACCGTTTCCTCCCCGAGTCGGAAAGCACCGGCTGTTTCGTATGGCCCGGGGGCCTCAGTGAGGGAGCATAAAGAAAATGGCCCTCCACGAACGCCCGACAGGCTACGCTGTTTCGTATAACCGGCATCCTGTTTTTACCGCATTGAATAAAGCCGGCCACTTCGTATGGCCCACGGCCTCGGGCGATGAGCGTAAAGCAGACCGGCTGAAAGCGAGCGTTAAAAAACCACGCTGTTTGAGCGAAGCGAGTTTGGGTCTTTTAGCGAGCCGAGGAGGGGATGTAGCGAGAGTGAGGTGAGACCTTGAATTTTTGTATAAATCCCTCACGCTCGGCATTATCCAAGCCTGTTCCTACTCTGCTTTGAAAAGCACCGGCCATTTCGTATAAACGGTAGTTTTACCGCATTGTATAAAGCTGGCCACTTCGTATGGGACCCCGGGCCTCGGGCGATGAGCGTTAAGCAGACCGGCTGGTAGTGAGCGTTAAAAAAGCCACGCTATTTGAGCTTTCTTTAGAAAGCGAGTTCGGGGCTTTTAGCGAACGAAAGCCGGGATGTAGCGAAGCGGACGTAGCCCTTGAACTTTCTTTGCTTCGTTTCTTTGGTTCAAGCCAAAGAAATGAAGACCGCCGGTAGGCGCCTTCGTGGCGAGCGAAGAAAACACACCGTGGCAACGGCCAAAACCGGCTTGGTAGGGAGAAAAGTCAACCTTCGTCAGGAAGCCTTTTCTATTTTCGTTTCTTTCGAAAAAGAAACGAAGCCGTCGGCAGACACCCACGTAGCAAGCGAAAAGAACACCAGTAAACCACCAACAATGGATTATTTCAATTACACCCGCCGGCAAACGTCGGAAGTACATATCGGAGCCACCCCGTTAGGCGGCACCCATCCCATCCGCATCCAATCCATGGCCAACGTTTCGACCATGGATACCCAGGCATGCATCGACCAAGCCGTCCGTATTATCGAAGCCGGGGCCGATTATGTACGCTTTACGGCGCAAGGCGTGCGCGAAGCCGCTAATTTGGAACCGATACGCGCCGGGCTTCGCGAAGCCGGCTACACCGCTCCGTTAGTGGCCGATATCCACTTCAACCCCAAAGCCGCCGACGAAGCCGCCACGCACGTAGAAAAAGTCCGTATCAACCCCGGCAACTACGTCGACAGCGTAAAAACATTCGCGCAGCTCGACTACACCGACGAAGAATACGCCGCCGAGCTCGGGAAAATCAAGGAACGCTTCGTTCCTTTCCTTGAAATCTGCAAAAAACACCGTACCGCCATCCGTATCGGCGTGAACCACGGCTCGCTGTCCGACCGCATCATGAGCCGGTACGGCGATACCCCCGAAGGCATGGTCGCCTCGTGCATGGAATTTCTTCGTATCTGTAAAGACGAAAACTTTCCCGACGTCGTGATTTCCATCAAAGCCTCCAACACCGTCGTGATGGTACGTACGGTACGGTTGTTGGTAGCCACGATGGAAGCCGAAGGCATGGCTTATCCCCTTCATTTGGGCGTAACCGAAGCAGGCGACGGCGAAGACGGCCGTATCAAAAGCGCGGTCGGCATCGGCGCCTTGCTGGCCGACGGCATCGGCGACACCATCCGCGTATCGCTCAGCGAAGAGCCCGAAGCCGAAGTGCCCGTAGCCCGTAAACTGGTAGAGTACATCGTTTCCCGTGAGGGGCATGCACCCATTGCCGGCTGTTTGTCGGCGCCATACGACCCCGTAGCGGCTTACCGGCGTACCAGCCGCACCGTTGCAAATATCGGCGGAACGAACGTACCCGTAGTGATTTCCGACCGGAGCCGGGGAAACTTCGAATTCGATTATGCCGCGTTGCCCGATTATATCTACATCGGCAACGAAGACCCCGATAACCTGCCCGATACTTTCCGGTTGCTGGTCGACGCGCCCGCCTGGAAAGAACGCCCCAACGCGTTTCCGCTTTTCATCGCTTCCGAGGCCGGCGTGATGAAAAATTACCGCTCGCCGCTCAAGTTCATCCGCCTTTCTTATCCTCATTTAACAAATGAAATGATAAATATCCTCAAAGCCGACGAGGCGGCGGTCGTGATTCTTTCCACCCATCACCGGAACGGGGTAGGCGAGCAACGGGCGTTTATCCACAAGCTCCTGTCGGCCGGTTGCCATGTGCCGGTGATTCTTCACCGCGAATATCGGGAAAAAGACGCCGAGACGCTGCAACTCAAAGCCGGAGCCGATTTCGGAGCCGTGTTGCTCGACGGTTTCGGCGACGGCATCATGCTGTGTAACGAAGACGTATCGCCCGGCCTGTGCGACCACTACATGTTCGGTATCCTGCAAGCCGCCCGCGTGCGGATAAGCAAAACCGAGTATATCTCGTGCCCCGGTTGCGGCCGTACCTTGTACGACCTGCAAACTACGATTGCCCGGGTAAAGGAAGCCACCTCGCACCTGAAAGGATTGAAAATCGGGATTATGGGATGCATCGTGAACGGCCCCGGCGAGATGGCCGACGCCGATTACGGCTACGTAGGCGCCGGACGCAACCGCATCAGCCTTTACAAAGGCAAGGAATGCGTGGCGAAGAACCTTCCCGAGGAAGAAGCCGTGGGCCGGTTGGTGCAGCTTATTAAAGATAACGGCGACTGGCAATAGCCTCGAATGGCTGGATAAATCCGATACGCAGGCGCCCTGAACAAACAGAAATGCAGTAACAGGAAAAGTAAGATGGCCTTGTTCGCTCTTCTTTGCGCCGTGCCTGCGCACACCTGTGCCGCCCTTTTTACGACGCCAGTGCTAAAAAACTGAAACGGAAACCACAGGAACGGCTATTTATCGTATCTTCGTTCTCCGGTTAAGAATCGCTCATGCTTATTGAATCAAACAAAAATGAAAGTTAAAATCGTAAATAAATCCGCCCACTCGCTTCCGCATTATGCAACCGGCTTTTCCGCCGGCATGGATATCCGGGCGAACCTCTCGGAACCGGTCGTATTGAATCCCCTCGAACGGAAACTGATTCCCACCGGTCTTTTTATCGAACTTCCCGAAGGGTACGAAGCCCAGATGCGCCCGCGCAGCGGACTGGCGTTGAAACACGGCATCACGTTATTGAATACGCCGGGAACCATCGACGCCGATTACCGGGGCGAGATAGGCGTTATCCTGGTTAACCTGTCGAACGAGCCGTTCACTGTGAACGACGGCGAACGGATTTGCCAGATGGTAGTAGCTTCGCATGCGCAAGTGGAATGGGAGCCGGTGGAAGTACTCGCCGAAACGGAACGGGGAGCCGGCGGTTTCGGCCACACCGGAAAAAAGTAACCGCAACCGAAAATATCCGCGTAACATGTTGAAAGAGGTAGTACGATATAGTTTTGTTTTGTTGCTGGCAGGCACCTGTTTTTCTTTGCGGGCGGCCGACTCCGTACGCACGGCCGCGCCCCTTCCCGTTACTTTGTCGGCGTCCGACCAGCGTAAGTTCGATTATTTTTTCTACGAAGGATTGAAGCTGAAAAACGCCGGCAAGTACGATGCTGCGTTCGATGTGTTTTCACACTGTCTGGCTATCGACTCCACCGCTTCGGCCGTTTTGTACGAATTGTCGAATTTTTACGAGCAACTGGGGCGTCCCGACCGGGCCGTCGAGCTATTGAAACGGGCCGTGGCGAACAGCCGCGATAATTTTACTTATCGAATCGCCTTAGCCAGCATCAGCCGCGATTTGGAGATGTACACCGAAGCCGCCGAAGAATACGAAGCGTTAGTGAAAGAAAACCCGGGAAAACCGGAGCTCAATTATTACCTGGCGGATGTGTATACGCGCCAGGGAGAAGTGATGAAAGCCATTGCCGCCTACGATGCGCTGGAAGAAAGCATGGGGA
Organism: Parabacteroides sp.; assembly: GCA_048468815.1. Classification (GTDB taxonomy): domain Bacteria; phylum Bacteroidota; class Bacteroidia; order Bacteroidales; family Tannerellaceae; genus Parabacteroides_B. Next base: position 2,794 of record DBGBSM010000318.1, on the reverse strand, counting down.
TGAACGAAGCGATTACCTTGCAAAAATATAAGTTGTACGCCTCGCTCGAGCAGGCCGATAAAGCATTCGACGAAATCCGCAAGCTGGCCGATAAGTTTCCGCGCGAAAGCCGTTACCGCATTCTGATGGGCGACTTGTACCTGGAAAAGAACGATACCGTGCAAGCGAAAGCCTGTTACGACCGGGCGCACGAAATCGACCCGTCCGATCCGTACTATGTCGTTGCCATGGCCAATTACTACGAGCACACCGGCGACAAAGAAAGAGCCGAGAACCAAATCCGGAGCGCGTTGGTAAATCCGAAGCTGGATGTGGAAACGAAGGTGGGAATCCTTTCCCGCTACATTATGAAATTGCAGCAAACCCAGAACGGAACGGAAAGTGCGAACGCTTTGTTCGAAACATTGTTGGAGCAACATCCCAACGAAACGAAGCTCAACCTGATGTACGGCGGCTTATTGCAACTGCAAAACAAAAAAGACGAAGCGAAATTCCAGTTCCAACTGGTTACCGAGTCCGAGCCTGAAAACAAGGATGCCTGGCAACAACTGCTGAACGTGGCACTGAAAAGCGAAGATTTGCCCGAAATTATCCGCATCTGCAACCGGTGCATCGAGCTTTTCCCCGACTCGCCCGAGTTTTATTTTTATTTAGGCATCGCTTATTACCAGCAAGATAAGTATGAGGAGGCTCTTGATGCTTACCGGCGCGGAATCAACGTAATCGACCCGGAGAACCGCGACTTGTTGTCCGATTTTTACGGGCAGACGGGCGATATTTATTACCAGATGAAACAGCTCGACAAAGCCTACGAAGCCTACGACGAGGCGTTGAAGTACAACGAGAAGAATGTGGTGGTACTCAATAATTACAGCTATTTCCTGGCTACGAACGGAGGCGATTTGAAAAAAGCCGAGCGCATGAGCGCCCAGTGCATCAAGCTGGAGCCCGACAATGCCACCTACCTCGATACCTACGCGTGGATATTTTTTAAACAGGGCAATTACTCGCTGGCGAAGATTTACATTGAGTCGGCTATGGCGAAAGACGGCGAGAAAAGCGGGGAGATTATCGAGCATTACGGCGATATATTGTATAAATCGGGCGAGAAGGAAAAAGCGCTCGAGCAATGGAAAAAGGCCAAGGAGCTGAAAAGCGAATCGGCTACGCTGGATAAAAAGATCGAACAACAAACCTATATAGAGGAGGTACCTGCCGAATGAAACCGTTGAAATGGATTGTATATGCCGGGTGTATCCTGTCCCTTTGCTGGGCCGTTTCGTGTAAATCGTCGAAGAAAACGGTGCGCGAAAGCACCGAGATGTCCGGAAGTCAAGACGAGTTTTTCGAGAAATTCGAGCGCGAGGCTTTCCGCTTCGAAACCTTATCGGCCAAGTTGAAAGTGAATTTGCAAACACCCAAGAACTCGATGGGCTCGCGGGTCGATTTGAAAATAGTAAAAGACGAGGCGCTCGTATTGTCGGTACAGCCGTTCCTGGGAATCGAGGTAGCCCGTATCCGCATCGGTACCGACAGTATTTGGGTGCTCGACCGGATGAACAAACGGTATGTGGCCGAAGACCTGGCGGCCATGAAAGGCAAACTGCCGGTCGATTTTAACTTTTATAATCTGCAAGCCTTGTTTACCAACCGGATTTTCGTTCCGGGCAACCGGTCGGTTACGCCGGCCGATTACCGGAAATTCGCCTTGCGTCGCGACAACGGGCAGGCCGAACTGAAAATCACCGATGCCATGAAGTTGGTATACCGTTTCTCCGTCGACCGGGAAAACAAACTCACCGATACGTACGTTGCCGATAAATCCGGCCGGTATGCCTTGCAATGGCGGTACGCCGATTTCCGGGTTACCGATAACCAGCTTTTCCCGATGCGGATGGATGTACGGGTAAACGACAACGGAACCGAAAAAGGAGGAATGGAATTTTATTTCAACAAGATAGACGTGGATAAACCGGTAAACCTGGATTTCTCTATCCCTGCCAAGTATACCCGGGTTACCTTCGAAGAGGTTGTCAAACTGTTAACTCGCGCGATAAAATGAGGTATTGCTGGTTCATCGTGTTTCTGTGTTTCGGATGGGTCGTTACTGCCCAGAACTCGGCCAAGGTAAAAGAGTTGGAACGCCAGCGGAAGAAAGCGCTGGAAGAAATCGAAATGACCAATCAGTTGTTGTCGGAAACGAAACGCACTGCCGAAAATTCGCTGAACCGGCTGAATCTGTTGTCGCAGCAAATCCTGTCGCGTCGCCGGGTAATCAACCTGTTGAACCAGGAAATCGGCGCGTTGAACACCCAGATACGCCGGCAAAACCAGGAAATCGATAAACTGGGTAAGGAATTAAAAGAGAAACAGGCCAATTACGCCAAGTCGGCCCGCGGATTATATAAGCGTCGTTCTTCGCAGGATAAGCTGCTGTTTATTCTTTCCGCCGAATCGTTTTCGCAAGCCATGCGGCGCATGCGTTACCTGCGCGAGTATGCCGACTGGCAAAAACGACAGGCCGGCCTGATTACGGAGCAGCGGAAGGAAATGACCCGGAAGCAGGAAGCGCTCCGGAAAACGCTCGGCGAAAAACAAGCGCTGCTCGCCACGCGTGAAACGGAAACGGAAAAGTTGCAGACGGAAGAGATGTCCCGCAAAGAGGAAGTGCAGCAATTAAACAAGAAACAGCGCGATTTGCAGGCCGTTTTGAAGAAAAAGAAGAAGCAGGCCGATGCATTGAACCGCCAGATAGAAAAACAAATCGCCGACGAAATAGCCCGGGCCGAACGGG
>DBGBSM010000317.1:0-3772 GCA_048468815.1 Parabacteroides sp. | reverse complement strand
CAATGATACGATTAAAATAGAAAATGCTATATCCATCCCCTAAACTTTTTGATTTATCACGACCTCATTCACTCCTTTTTCAAAAAGCTCATGTGTGCCTTTCTTACGGGTTTAATTCTCCTCACCGTTAAACCACCCCGTAAAACTCACCATGCCCTACGGCAATCGGAATTGTATATTCCAATTTTAGAATGCGATTAGTATAAGGCTTGGCGAAAAAAATGCCGCAAGCGAAGCGAATTTCAATTCTTCATATAATGTGATTAGAACACACCAATTCAAGAACCTGACTTTCAACACCCGCCAATTTCAATTCTACCAAATGCGATTAGAACTCGATGGTGCAGACTTTATCGTGTATATCCCACCATTTCAATTCTACAAAGTCCAATTAAAAAGTCCTCGGCGTATTTCTGTCCCAATATAGGCAATTTATTCCTTTCCGCCCTGTAAAAAGCCAATTATCACTATAACCCGGCCTTTTTTCAAAGGAACATTCCTCTTTTCTTCTAAGAAAACAGGAATAAAAGCAGCAAACATATAGTCCCGCCTATCCCTACAAGCAAAAGTACAGCGCAAAGATAATATTTTCGTTCCTCTTTTCCCTTCTCTTTGACCTCCCGTTCGATTTTTTCCAGTTCCTCCAGCGTAACCCGATTCACATGCAAACGCCCCGTCCCGTTCAGCCTCTTTCGCAAATCGTTCATCCGTTGTCGGCGTAAATTCAGCGCCTCCCTATTCTCCTTATTCCGCCTGATCATATCGAACACCGTACCCGCATAGCTCATACCCTCTCCTTTTTTACAATCCTCTTCCTACCATGGCAACACAACTTCCATAATCAACACAACAACTATCCTGCATGCAATAACCCATCCCTCCTCATCCAAGCGGCAGTTTTACCGCATTGTATAAAGCCGCCCTCACCGTATGGAACCAGGGGCCTCAGTGAGAGAGCGTGAAGAAAATGGTACGGAGCGAACGCCCGGAAGGCCACGCTGTTTGAGCTCCTGAAAGGAGCGAGTTCGGGGCCTTCAGTGAGTGGAGTGCCATTTTTAGCGAGCGAGCGTTAGCCCTTGAACTTTTTTTGCTTCGTTTTTTTCTTTCAAGAGAAAAAAATGAAGACCCGCCGTGGTAACGGCCTAAACCGGCCCGGTGAAGAAAAAAGCCAGCCTTCGCCAGAAAGCAACATTTTCTACCTTCGTTTCTTTCGAAAAAGAAACGAAACTGTTGGTGTTCATCAAGGCCGAAAGCCCTGTTTTCTCCAAAAGCCCTTTTTCCAAAAGAGCGCCCCCTACAAGGTATCCGAAAAATACCCCACCGGCAGTCGCCTGCAATTATACTGCGAAGCCATAATCTCCCCGTACGCCCCCGCCGAGCGAATCGCGATCAAGTCGCCCCGGCGTACCTCGTTCAGTTCCACCTCTTTGCCGAAGCAATCCGACGATTCGCAAATCGGCCCTACCACATCATACCGCTCCGGCGCGCCGTCCGAAGTGATATTCTCGATCTGGTGATACGCCTGGTAAAACGCCGGCCGGATCAGTTCCGTGAATCCCGCATCCAGCACCGCGAACTTCTTATACGAACCCTCCTTTACATACAACACCTTCGTAATCAGCGAGCCACATTGCCCCACAATCGAGCGTCCCGGCTCGAAATGCACCGTTTGCGACGGACGCAGCTTCACATGCTTGTGGAAAATAGCGAAATACGCCCGGAAATCCGGGATAGCCTGCCGGTCGGGATGCTCGTAATCGATACCCAGGCCCCCCCCGAAGTTCAGGTTCGGTACAATCAGGTGGCGGCGATACAGCGACTCCTGTATCTCGTTCACCCGCGAACACAACCCTTGGAAAGCCGAGAGATCGGTAATCTGCGAGCCGATATGAAAATGCAACCCGATAAGCCGCACCTGCTTCAGTTCCTCCAGCAAATCCAACATCTCCTCCAGTTGCGACAGGTTGATGCCGAACTTGTTCTCCTTCAGCCCCGTGGTAATATACGCATGCGTATGCGCATCCACCTCCGGGTTGATACGTAACGCTACCGGCGCCACCTTCCCTTTCAGCTCCGCCCGTTCGTCGATCACCTTCAGTTCCGCGGCCGATTCCACGTTAAAGCAGAAAATGTCGTTATCCAGCCCCAGGTCGATTTCCCAGTCCGCTTTTCCTACCCCCGCAAAAACGATTTGGTTCGCCGGGAAACCCGCCCCCAAGCACGCCTGGATTTCGCCCCCGCTTACGCAGTCGGCACCCAGCCCGTTTTCGCGGATAATCGTAAGAATCTTCGGGTTGGCATTCGCCTTTACCGCATAATGGATGCGATAACCGTATTTATCCGCCTCGTTTCGCACCAGCGTCAGCGTCTCCCGCAGCAAACCGGTATTATAATAATAGAAGGGCGTTTGCAGGCCCCTGAACTTTTCGATCGGAAATATGCCTTTCATACGTGTATGATAAATAATTGATTGGTAAAACAAAGGCGCGGAAACCCGGAAAATCGTAAACAAAACATTTTCCTGTGTCTCCGCGCCGAAGTATCGTGTAGAACAATCGAGTTAGTTGTTAAAAAGATAATTGCTCAACGCCTGGAGCGCCCGTTTCTTATCTTCGCCCTTAATGAGCAGCGACACGTTGTAGTTGCTTCCGCCGTACGAAATCATCCGTACCGGAATATCCTTCAGGGCGTTTACGATGCGCGCCTCGAAACCTACGTTATCCCATTCGAGGTCGCCCACCACGCAGATAATCTCCATGTCGTCGTCAACCGTTACCGTGCCGTACTTCTTCAGGTCGTTCACGATTTCCTCCAGGTGCTTGCGGTTGTCGATGGTTACCGAAACCCCCACTTCCGAAGTCGTTACCATGTCGATAGGCGTCTGGTAACTTTCGAAAATCTCGAACACTTTCCGTAAGAACCCGTAAGCCAACAACATCCGGCCCGATTTTACCTTGATGGAAACGATATGGTCTTTGGCGGCCACCGCTTTGATTTTACCCTTTTCCGTGGTGTTCGAAATCAGGGTGCCCGGCGCATCCGGCTGCATGGTGTTGAGCAACCGCACCGGAATATTGTTCAGCTTGGCCGGCAAGATACACGTAGGATGCAAGATTTTGGCGCCGAAATAAGCCAGCTCGGCCGCTTCCTCGAAAAGCAGGTGCCGTACCGGCGTAGTATTTTCCACATACCGCGGGTCGTTGTTGTGCATGCCGTCGATGTCGGTCCATATCTGGATTTCTTCCGCCTGGATAGCCGCGCCGATCAGCGAGGCGCTGTAGTCGCTGCCGCCCCGTTGCAGGTTGTCGATTTCGCCGTACGCATTACGGCAAATATACCCCTGCGTGATGAACAAGTCGCTCCCGGCATTCGCTTCCAGCAGCTTGGCCAGTTTTTCCTTGATGTAAACCGGGTCGGGCTCCGCATTCTTGTCGGTGCGCATGTAATCGAGCGCCGGCAGCAAAACCGACGCCACGCCGCATTCGTTCAGGTAGAGGTTCATCATCCCGGTAGAAATCAATTCGCCTTGCGCCAGGATTACCTTTTCCTCGAAAAGCGTGAATAAATCCTTGGTAAAGGAGCGGATATAGTCGAAATGAGATTTTATAAGTTCGTTGGCTTTCTGCTTATACTCGGCCGTAGCGTACAATTCGTCTACGTGCTTTTCGTATTTGCGGGCTAACTGGTTGATGATTTCGTTGGCGCCGTCCGGATTCTTCTTGTAAAGATAGTCCGAAATCTCTACCAGCGCGTTGGTTGTACCCGACATGGC
>DBGBSM010000316.1:0-2875 GCA_048468815.1 Parabacteroides sp. | reverse complement strand
GTACATAACGGGTTCGTCGGGCTTCTGGCCTAACATTTGCTTCATCTTTTCATCATCGAATTGTTTATTTTCGATAAAACCGGCTACAAACCAGGTTTTAGCATCGTCTTTCGATTCCGGGTTCGTCAACGCATCTTTAATCAGCGAACGGGCTTCTTTAAAATCGGGCTTCTCCCCTTTTGCAATTCTTTCTGCCGTCTTCACATTGCTCGTTTGAGCAAAAGAAGCGGATGCTGCTACACATAAGGCAACTGTCAATAGTAATCGTTTCATTGTAATAGTGTATTTGAAATTAATATTTATAGTTATTCTTCTGTTGTCGACGGTTCCGTATTGTCATCGCTGTCGGATTCGCTAAACGAATCCTCTTGTATAACATTTGAAATTTCTTCTTGTTCCACATCCGTACATTCTTCTTCGACAACCGCTTCTTCCGGAGCTTCGGACATGACTTTGCAAACCGAAGCGATCTCGTCGTTACGCTTATCGAGATTGATAAGACGCACACCTTGGGTTGCACGGCCTTTGATACCTAAATCGGCTACCTTCATCCGGATAGTCATACCCGATTTATTGATAATCATCAAATCGTTGTCGTCCGTTACGTTCTTGATGTCGACCAGCTTACCCGTTTTTTCGGTGATATTGATGGTTTTTACTCCTTTACCGCCGCGGTTGGTAATCCGGTAATCGTCGATTTTCGAACGTTTGCCGTATCCTTGCTCGGACACCACGAGAATGGTTTCGTTCTCTTTGTCCTTGATGCAAATCATACCTACTACTTCGTCGTTTTCGTCGTCGAGTTGCATGCCGCGAACGCCGGTAGCCGTACGTCCCATCATTCTCACCGTGCTTTCGTGGAAACGGATGGCACGGCCGTTCCGGTTGGCGATAAGCACTTCGTTGTTGCCGTTTGTCATCCGCACCTGGATTACTTCGTCGCCTTCGCGCAGCTCTATGGCATTTACACCGTTCGAACGCGGACGCGAATAGGCTTCGAGCAACGTTTTTTTGATAACGCCCCGTTTGGTACAGAACAACAGGTAATGGGAATTGATGAAGTCAATGTCCGTTGTCAGGTTTTTGATGCGGATAAATGCACTTACCTTGTCGTCCGGGTCGATATTGAGCAGATTCTGGATGGCACGGCCTTTGGATGTGCGCGTTCCTTCGGGGATTTCGAATACCCGGAGCCAGTAACATTTGCCTTTCTGGGTAAAAATAAGCAAGGTTGCATGCATGGAAGCCGGATAGATGTATTCCACGAAATCTTCGTCGCGGGTTTCCGAGCCTTTTACCCCTACGCCTCCCCTGTTCTGGGCGCGGAATTCGCTTAACGGCGTACGTTTGATGTATCCGAAATGCGAAATGGTAATAATCATTTCGTCGTCGGAGTAGAAATCTTCCGGATTCAGTTCTTCGGAAGCATAAATAATATCGGTTTTCCGTTCGTCGCCGTATTTTTCCTTGATTTCCAGCAATTCGTCTTTAATAACCTTCATCAGCAATTCGTTATTTTCCAGGATTTCCCGTAAATAATCGATTAGCTTTTCTATTTCTTCGTATTCGGCTCTCAGCTTGTCTTGTTCCAGGCCGGTAAGCTGCCGCAAGCGCATATCTACAATCGCTCTTGCCTGGATTTCCGACAAAGCGAAGCGGGCAATCAACCGTTCTACGGCTTCGCCCGGGTTTTGCGACGTTTTGATGATGCTGATTACTTCGTCGATATTGTCGGACGCAATAATCAACCCTTCCAGGATATGAGCTCTCTCTTCCGCCTTCTTCAAATCGTACTTGGTACGACGTATCACAACATCGCGCCGGTGGGCTACGAACGAGCTGATCAAATCTTTCAGATTGAGCGTGCGCGGGCGGCCGTTTACCAAAGCGATATTGTTTACGCTGAACGAGGATTGCAGCGCAGTGAGCTTATAAAGTTTATTGAGAACCACACTCGAGTTGGCATCTCTTTTTATATCTACCACGATGCGCATGCCCTGCCGGTCGGATTCGTCGTTTACGTTCGAAATACCGTCGATTCGCTTCTCCGAAACCAGGTCGGCGATGTATTTGATAAGCTCGGCTTTATTAACCAGGTAAGGAATTTCGGTAATCACGATTTTTTCGTGATTGTTTTCGGTTTCGATTTCGGCTTTTCCGCGAATCACCACGCGGCCGCGGCCGGTTTCGAAAGCGGCTTTTACCCCGGCATAGCCGTAAATGGTACCTCCGGTGGGAAAATCGGGCGCTTTGATGTACTGCATCAATTCGTCGATGGTAATATCGCCGTGTTGATCGATAAATGCAATCGTACCGTCGATTACTTCCGCCATATTGTGAGGCGGCATATTCGTGGCCATCCCTACGGCGATACCGGAAGCGCCGTTTACTAACAGATTCGGAATACGGGTGGGCAATACGGACGGTTCTTTCAACGTGTCGTCGAAGTTCAATTGCATGTCGACCGTATCTTTATCGATGTCGCGAAGCATTTCCTCGGCGAGTTTGCTCAACCGGGCTTCCGTATAACGCATGGCGGCCGGGCTGTCGCCGTCTACCGAACCGAAGTTACCTTGTCCGTCTACCAACGGATACCGCAGCGACCAGGGCTGTGCCATACGAACCATCGCATAATACACGGACGAATCGCCGTGCGGATGGTATTTACCTAATACTTCACCGACTATTCTTGCAGATTTTTTATAAGGCTTATCGGAGGTGTTACCCAGTTCGTTCATCCCGAACAATACACGCCTGTGAACCGGTTTGAAACCATCCCTAACATCCGGAAGAGCACGCGATACGATGACCGACATCGAATAATCGATGTAGGCCGATTTCATTTCTTCCTCGATGTTAATCTTTATAATTCTGT
>DBGBSM010000315.1:0-3701 GCA_048468815.1 Parabacteroides sp. | reverse complement strand
CCGGACGGTTTCGCCGGTAACGAGCTCCGTTTCGTGCAACGACACGAGCACATACGGGATGCGGTAGTAATCGGCTATTTGCGCCATCCGCTTTCCGTAGGCGCCGTTCGCCAGAATCAACAATTTATCGGTCGGTTTTACGGCGGCACCCAGCGTAGCCTCCACACAGTACGTGCCGCTGCCTTGCAGAAGCACGCTCGTATACCGGTCGGTATCCAGGCCGGCCAGGCGTAGCAATCCTTGCCGTATCGGGGTAACCACGCCTTCGTTGTAATCCTTGTCCCAGGTGCACCAATCCTGTAGCATGGCTTCGCGAACGGTTTCCGAGGTGCTCAACGGGCCCGGGGTCAATAACAAATAGTTTCTCATTCGTTTGTTTTTAATGAAATCGTTTTTTTAATCGTTTTGCTTTGGGGAAAAGAAGTTTCCGGGGCGGCGTTTCCGCATCAGCGGAGCCGTTCCCGGTTAATCCGCTCGATGCAGGCCGGCAACTCGCTGATCGTATCCAGCACGTAATGGGCTCCGGCTTCGAGCATGCGCGCCCGTACGGTTTCTTTCCGGGCTGCCTTTTCGGCAACCGGCATCGTACGGTCTTCCTCTTCCGTAAGACCCATTTCGTTGCTTCCGGTAATCACGCCGATGCTCCATACCCGGGCGTTGCGCCCTTCGCGGATGTCGGCCAGCGTATCGCCCACTTTCACCACTTGTTCTACGGAAGGAACGGCCAGGTCTATCATATTCCGGTAAATCATATACGGAGCCGGGCGGCCGCCGGGCACGTCGTCGGGAGTAACCAGGTTATCCACCGTATACCCTTTGCCTGCTGCCGCCGGCCGTACCACGTCCATCATCGCCTGCGTATAGCCGGTGGTAGAGCCTATCCGGATGCCCAGCCCGCGTAACCGGGCTATCGTTTCGATTACGCCGGGTATCGGGTCGGTAAAGTTTTCGAGCGAGGTAAAAAGATGCTTCTCGAAGCTGCGGTAAATATCTTCCACATCTTCCTGGTTCCAGGGGCGCCCGTAACGCGATTCGAACAATGCGTTTACTTCCGGCATTCCGAGGATGGCGCGGATATGGTCTATTTTCAACAATCCCATCGGTTCGCGCGCCTGGCGGTAAGTGACGGCGAGTCCTTTTTCTTCGGCAAACGCCCGGAGAAAGGCGTTCAACGGGGCGAAACAACCGAAGTCGACGGCCGTTCCCGCCCAATCCATGATAACACATGCAATTTGATTCATACTGCGTTTTATTTATTCAATCGTTTTTATTTTCAAGCCATCGTATAGGCGCCGCGGGTGTGCTCTTCCGCAGTGGCGGGCGGTACCGGCCGGGCTCGTACCGGCGATGCGGGCGGCACGCCGAATTCCTTTCGGTAGTGCCGGTGCAAATATAGGAAAGAAGCGGCGAATGCGGCGCAACAGATTACGGCGGTATAGCCGGCCATCCGGTTATAAAAATGCGTCCAGTCGGTATCCGGGCCGGCAAACTCCTTGAGCGTAAGTACCGCTACGGTGCCGGTGTAGCCCAGGAAATCGTTCAGCGCAATAAAAAAACCTACGTTTCCGCGTATTTTGAAGCAAGCGATAAAGCGGTCGAAAAAAACGGTTTGGAACGTAAGGTAGGCTATATACAAGCAAAGACTTTGCAGGAACAGCCACATAACGGGCGTAAGGCGGATAGCGGCATGCCCGAACGAAACGACTCCCATGCCGCACATGCATATTATAATGAGTATCAATAATACCGACAAGGCGTTCAAGTGGTTTTTGATAAATACCATCAGCCCGAAAATTCCTAAAATCAGGAGGGTGACGATGCTGTCGACTTGCGCGAACAGCCAGGAAGAGTAAGCCGAAACGTCGATGATTTTCACCAGAAAATCTTCTTTGATGTCGCGTAAAACAACCAGTGCGATGTTGGCTGCGAACACCAAGGTAAGGAAAGGCATGAAACGACGGAACAATTCCCGGCGCTGCTTTCCGTCGAGCGGTTCGCGTTCCGACTTGCTGGCGATGTCGCCGGGCGAGGGGTCGGGCAACCGGTTCAGCGCCCAGCCCAGCAAGAACAGTGCCGGGAGTGCTATCGCTCCGATTAACGCCGGCATCCAAAAGGCATTCACATGCCAGGTATCCATCACGAACAAACCGGCCGATTTGGCTGTGCCCGAGCTTACTACCATGCTTACCCCCAGCAAGCTGGCTAATATGTCCGTTACCCGGCGCCCCTCGATGAAACTGAAAATCACGCCCCACATGCATCCCAGCGAAAGGCCGTTCAGAAACATGGCCGCTATATTATACGGTGTGGGAAGTAATCCGAAAAGGAGTAGCGAGAGTTCGGCCGTTACCACCGATAAAAAAATAAAACGGAGCCGGTTTTCGCGCCGTAACTCGGAAATCAGCTTGATTCCGATGCATTTGGAAAGAACGTAGCCTATAATCTGTACGATGGTAACCGCCACTTTATAGTCCATTCCGAATACTTCCAGGCCGTCGAATGTAGCTGCCGTATACGGCTTACGCAGGGCGTATACCAACGAGTACGAAAGAAGAGCCGCCCCGCCGGCCCAGAGGATAAAAAGGAAATCGGAAAATCCGCGCTTTCCGGCGGATAAGATGTGTTGTCGATGCTCCATAACAGCCTTTTGCTTTTTTACGGGAGCAAAAGTAGCGGGGCGATATTACGAAAAGATGACCGGGAGGATACATGTCTGTTTCATGCAACTTGTTGTGATGTAATTCGGTAGGGTGAAACAGCATTGTAACGCATTTGCCATGTGTTCGTAGTGCTGGCATAGCGGTTTTGTAACGCCGGCTCCGCAAAACCGGTAACGGCCGTGCGGGATGCTGCTGTTTTTCGGATACGGTAAGCGGGGGTGAAGTGAAAAGAAAAAGAGAGGTAGCCGGAAAAACGGTTACCGGGTGAGTAAATAAATGGCCCAGAAATGGCAGGCGGTTCCGCCCATGACGAACAAGTGCCATACCGGATGCATGTAGCGGTACCGGTTATCGAGGAAGAAGAATACCGCCCCGGCTGTATAACACAGGCCGCCGGCAACCAGCCAGTACATTATTTCCAGCGAGCCGGTGGCACGTAACGTATGCAATAACGGTTTGAATGCGAAAACAATCACCCAGCCCATGCCGAGGTAGCAAATCGTTTTCAGGTGGCTGGTTTTCTTCATCCGCATAAAACTAAGCACGATACCGGCCGCCGCACTTGCCCATACTACGCCGAAGATGAGCCAGCCCCAGGCTCCGTCGTTACGTAAGAGCACGAGCGTAAACGGCGTGTAGGTTCCGGCGATAAACAAGTAAATGGCGCTGTGGTCGAACTTACGCAATAACCGTTTACGGAACGGATTGTACGAGCCGTGGTAAAAGGTGGAGGTAACGTACGACGCCAGCATCCCCAGGCTGTATACGCCGGTACTGCCTATTAACCAGCCGTTGCCGTTGCGGATGGCGGAGGCCAGCAGGAAGATGCAGGCAATGAGGCCGGCTGCGAGGCCGAGTCCGTGGGTAAGCGTATTGGCTATTTCTACCCAGTTGATATTTTTTGTTTGTATCATGCCGTCGTGTTTCGTTTTTTTCGGAGCGGTTCGCTCGGGTTATATCCGAGCGAATCCTATCTTTGTTTTGATTCTTTTGAGGCAAAGATAAGGATAAAAAATGAGAATGAAAATAGAGAAAGAATAC
>DBGBSM010000314.1:0-6889 GCA_048468815.1 Parabacteroides sp. | reverse complement strand
GCGCTTAAGATACGGAAACAGGTTATTTCATCGGAAAAAGTAAAGAATTAATCTTACATACCGGCTTTTTTATAAATAAGAATTATTGCTTGTTTTTTTAGTAGAGGCTCCCCAGGGCGGATATTATTTAAGGAATTGTTTTGATACGATTGACAAAATGAAAATTTTGCACTGGTATAAAAAGGCGCTGCAACGGAAATGGATGTTCAGGTATTTATTCCATAGTATTTACTTTAATTTTCATTACTTGCCATTTAAACAGGCCGTACGGTTACCGATACTGGTATACAAACCGAAGTTTTCCAAGTTAGGAGGGAAAGTGGTTATCGATAGTCCCGTTATAAAAACGGGAATGATCCAATTAGGAATATTCACGGTTTCTTTGTTCCCGAATACCGGGATTGTATTTGAAAATCATGGCGGTACTGTAATTTTTAAAGGAAAGTGTAAAATAGGAAATGCTTCTGCTGTTTCTGTAGGCCCACGGGGAAATTTAACTTTCGGCAATGATTTTATTGCTACAGCTTCCTTGAAACTGGCTTCTTATTGGCACATTTCTTTTGGGGGAAATGTATTATGTGGCTGGGATTGTTTATTTGCGGATACAGATTTTCACCAGCTTACTTCTATAGGAAATAAGTCGCAACCCAAGGCATACAGTGAAATACATATCGGGCAAGGATGCTGGTTCGCATTAAAAACTATTGTGATGAAAGGTACTGAGATTCCAGATTATTGTGTTGTGGCTGCTAATTCGCTTTTAAACAAATCCTATATGGATGTTGAGCCTTATTCTTTGTTGGCCGGCCAGCCTGCTACTGTACGAAAAGTCGGTGTTTATTTAGATAGATCTGCAGATGTGATTGACTATAAGGATTGAACTTTAAAAAGATGAAGAAAAGATTCATCCACTATCCATTCTTCTACTCATGTCTTCGTATGGCTAAAACCGGTTTTCCACTCCCTTTTTTCCCGTTCTTCGTAATATAAACCGTATTCTTAGGCTGCGAATATAAATTCCCAGGTTGCGAATATAAATCCTAAGCTTACGAATATATATCCGCAGCCTAAGAATATAGTTTTTTTGCCGGTAAATCCGGATTTTGTCCTGCATAGAAACAGAAAATATACGTACTGAAACAAATATGCGCCCTGCGATTAGAGAACTCACTCTACGCAGGGCGCATCCTGTTTTTATAGGACCGGTCTGTCCGGTTTATTTGATATAATTGTATACCTTCAGGTTCGAAACCTCACTCTCGAACGAGCCGGCTTTTTCGAGCGGGAATACCAAGGTACGCACATAGCTCATCGAGTCCTTTCCGTTGTTGAACCTTTTTTTCTGTATATCCAGGCTCTCCTGTAGCTGTTCGTTTACGTAAAGGCGTGTCGAGGCCGAGTCGCCGCAAATCCGCAGGCGCGTTTTCTCTTCCGGAACCACATAATCGAATGTATTCAGATACCCTTCCCTTTCAAAACCCAGTTTGCCGGTTTCCGGGTCGCTCAGGTAAAATACGGCATGAGGCGACCGGAACAGCACGGTGCCTTTTTGTGCATCTTTGTTTACGATGTCGAATTCAACGCTGTAGTTATAGCCGATTTCCTTGTAAGGCGTCCGGTCGCCCGGAAGAACCGCTGCTTTTTCGTACACCAGCTCCGGCACGTTTCCGATACGGCCTGCAATATTTACGCCCGGCGCTTCGCTCAGTGCGCGCCGTTGCTCGTTGAACGTAGCGAACGGCAGCGAAGTACGGGCACCGCTCCACATCTTCGCCGATAACGTTTGCATGGCGGGAAACACCCGATGATGAACGTCTTTGGCCGAAATACCGTTTCCTACATGGTCGTTCCATACGGCGAACATGCCCCCCAGGATGGCCGGGTCGTTCTCTTCGAAAACCACGTCTCCCACATGCGCCGGCGTCCATTCTTCGTACAACTTTTCGATGTTCAGGTAATCGTGATAATACCCCGCTGCGGGAACGATGTAAACCAACCCGTCGGGAATGCTGATGAGTTTATACCCATCCTTTACCATTTCTTTCGGGTCGGCATAGCCGTTGTACCAGGCATTCATCACCACGTTTTCCGATTTAACCGGCGTTTCGCCTTTGGCGTGCGTTAAGGCACCCCATACATATGCCTGTTTCCCGTACGATTCCACCAACCGGATGTAATGGTCGGTAAAGGCCCTGAACTTTTCTACCACATCCTGTTTCTTATTCGAATACTCGTCGGTTCCGATATGAACGGCTTTTCCCCGGAACACAGGCTCGTCGCCGCTCAGGTATTCGGCGAACAAACTATCGACGAATGCATACGTTTCAGGCCGGAACAAATCGAGGTGATCCATGCCGTATTCCTTGCTTCCTATTTCCGGTTTGTAATGCGTAAGTGCCAGCGAATGAGCCGGTACGTCGATTTCCGGGATAATCGTTACCTGGTATTCCTCCGCCAATTTCTGCAAGTCGATAAACTCCTGCTTGGTATAATGCCCGTCTTCGGCGGCCAATCCCGGGAACGTGGAGCTTTCCAGCCGGAAGGCGGCGTAGGTTTTGTTCCAGTCGTTTCCGAAGTACTGCTTGAAACCGTTGTCGTTCAGATGAATCTGGAAACAATTCATTTTATAGTAAGCCATCAGTTTTACATAATCCCGCAGAAAGTCGATGGTGAAAAACTTGCGGCCGCAATCGATCATAAAGCCCCGGGTGGCATATTCCGGGAAATCGGTTATCACTCCTTTCGGAATGGCCTGGCCGGCGTTTTGCTCGGCTAACTGCAAAAGCGTGCGGGTAGCCCAGAAAATGCCTTGTGCGGTATTGGCTTCCACCGCGATTTCCGAACCGATGCGGATAGTATATCCTTCCGGCCCGATTCCGGGCAAATCGGCCAGTTTGAAAGAAATATCACCCTTTCGCGGCTCTTTTTGCCCGACAGCCAATTTTTTTTCGAACATTCTTTCGTAATCTTTTGCAAAAGTTTCTACCGTTTTCTGTAAATTTGCATCAGACGGTGAAAGCGCCAGCACCGTATTCGAGTTGATGGTGAAATACCCCGAATTTCCTTGCCATTCCCGTATCTCCGGGATAACGAAGGGTTTTTCATTTACTGTGGAGGAACAGCCGGCCAGCACCAAGGCCACGACGCCTGTAATAACCATACAAATGCGACAACGGCCCGGTAAATAAGAACGATGTTTCATGGTAATAGAATTGAATTGATTGCATTTTGGGCGTAAAGTTAACAATTGCAATTGAAAGCGGCAAGTTGCCTTTCGAATTAGTAACGGAAGGATGCGGTTGGTGTAAATATGCTACAAAACACATTTAACCAATATTTGCGTTTGCTTGTGCGCACTATTGTAAGCTCTGAAATATATTTGATTCAAATCTGAAATAATATTTCAAATATGGAAAGCCCGGTTCCAAATATGGAAAAAGAGGAGAGTTATAAAGTACCTAACCTGGAAAAAGGAATAGCGGTGATGGAATATCTGGCAGGATATCCGGAAGGCCAGACGCTCCAGGAGATAAAAGGTGCGCTCGTTATTTCCCAAACCACGGCTTACCGTATATTGAATACCCTGGTAAGGCTGGAGTACCTGGCTTACGACGAAACGACGAAACGATATAAATTGACGCGAAAATTGTTAACGCTGGGATTCCGGGCGCTTAACGAGCACAATATGCTCGAAATCGTATTGCCCCGTTTACGGGAGCTTCGCGACAAGGTACAGGAAACCGCCTGTTTCGGCGTGCTCGGAAAAGAGAAGGGCGTATTTATAGAACAGGCGCAGGGGCACCATACTTTTCGTTTCGTACTAACGCCGGGTAAAACGTTGGAGTTGCACTGCTCGGCTCCCGGCAAGGCGATGATGGCATTTTTGCCGGATGTAATCCGGAACCGGTATTTGGAGGCTATGACCTTTCCGCGTTATAACGAACGCACCATTACCGACCGGGAAAGCTACCTCCGGGAATTGGAAAAGGTAAGGCGCGCCGGTTATGCGCTCGACAATGAGGAAGAAATGAGCGGCGTGATTTGCGTAGGTGCGCCTATCTTTAATTATAAAGGCTATCCTTGCGGCGCCATCTGGATTTCAGGGCCGAAAGACCGGCTGACGCCGGAGGTGGCGATAAACTCCGCGCACCGGATTAAAGAAGTAACGCACGCGATATCGTGTGAATTGGGTTATAGCAGAACATCAACGATATAAGGAAAACCATGAAAAATAACTCTGTCAGAAAATTTATGTTCGCCTGCTTGGCAGCTTGTAGTTTATCGGCGGTCGTAGCCGGTAACAGGCCGTTTTATACTACCGGCATCGCCGTAACCGATGCGGGCAAAATTGTTCTTTCCCAGAAAGGGGTAAAACGGGTGGATGTTTTTTCGCCCGACGGGAAGCAGTTGCTTCGCTCCGTTCCTTTCGAC
The DNA here is from genome assembly GCA_048468815.1 of Parabacteroides sp. Classification (GTDB taxonomy): domain Bacteria; phylum Bacteroidota; class Bacteroidia; order Bacteroidales; family Tannerellaceae; genus Parabacteroides_B. The sequence goes on along the minus strand of DBGBSM010000314.1, from coordinate 2,458 downwards.
GAAATACCTACCGGCATAGTAACCGATGGGAGTAAAGCTTACGTAACTACTTTCGAAACCGAAGGAATGCTGCACATCGTCGATTTGGAAACGGGTGTTTCCGAAGCCTGCATTCCTACCGGCTCCGGAGCTACTTCGCCCTTCCTGGGCCCGGATAAAAAACACGTTTATGTATGCAACCAGTTCGCAACCACCGTATCCGAAATCGATCTCGACGGGAAGAAGGTGGCGCGCACCGTAAACGTGTTGCGCGAGCCGAAAAGCGGCGTGTTCAGTAAAGACGGGAAGTTCTTATACGTAACTAATTTCCTGCCGGCTCAACGCGCCGATATAGATACGGTTTGCGCCGCCGTTTCGGTAATCGAAATGAACGGTTTTACCAAAATAAAGGATATCCGGCTGGCTAACGGAAGCAATGCCCTAAGGGGAATTTGCATTACGCCTGACGGCAAGTATGTATACGTATCCCATAATTTAGGACGTTTCGCCGTGCCCACTTCGCAGTTACAGCAGGGCTGGATGAATACCAGCGCGTTCAGTGTGATCGATACGGAAAAACAGGAGTTCGTGGGAGCCGTGGTGGTGGATGAGCCGGAAAGAGGTGCCGCCGGTATCTGGAGCATCGCCTGCAACGACGAGTCTATTTTCATTACCCATTCCGGAACGCACGAAGTAAGCGTAATCGACCATCCTGCTTTGCGCGAGAAGTTCGAAGCTTATCCCAACAAGGCTATGCTCGATTACGACCTGAACTTCCTGTACGGTATTCGCGAGCGTATCCCGTTGCAGGGAAACGGCCCGCGTGCTATGGCGCTGAGGAACGGAAAGTTGATTATCCCGACTTATTTTGCCGATGTGTTGAACATACTGGATATCGATACGCGTGAAGTGGCTGCCGCCGAATTGAATCCGGAGCGTGAAGAAACCGATATCGATAAAGGGGAAAAGTACTTTAACGACGCCTCCCATTGTTTTCAGAACTGGCAATCGTGTAACGGATGTCACCCGGGCGACGCCCGTACCGACGGCATGAACTGGGACTTGATGAACGATGGCGTAGGTAATTCCAAAAACTGTAAAAGCTTGCTGTTTAGCCACGTCACTCCGCCGAATATGATTTCGGGGATTCGTGCCTCGGCCGAGGTGGCCGTGCGCGCCGGATATAACTTCATCCAGTTTTTCGATATCACGGAAGAGGATGCGAAATGTGTGGATGAGTACCTGATGTCGTTACGGCCGGTTCCCAGCCCTTACCTGGTAAACGGAGAACTGAGCGAAAAGGCGAAAGAAGGGCGTAAAGTGTTCGAAAAGCTGGGTTGCGGCAATTGCCACAGCGGCCCCTATTTTACCGATATGAAAATGTACCGGATCGGTGAAAACGTGGAATTCGAAAAAGGCTGGGATACGCCTACGTTACGCGAGGTATGGCGTACGGCCCCGTACTTGTTCAACGGCCGGGCGGCTACGATGCACGATGTGTTCGAAGTGGAAAAACACGGTATCGATAAAAAGATTTCTCAAAAAGATATGGATGCGTTAGTTGAATATGTGAACTCCTTATGATGCAATATTCTGATAAAATACAGTACGAAATTTATTCTACCCGCTTAGCCGATTTCAATATCATGGTAGATATGTTGCTGGAACAGATTCCGGTGCAACAAACAGTGTTACGACTCATCTTTTTCGGTATGCCCCCTACCAACCGGGTGTATATGAAACGGTACGCCATCCTGAAAGCCAAGGTAAGGGCCCGCTTTAAAAAACGGATGCCGGTATTGACGTATGTAGGGCAACCGGCGCTTGATAGCGGGATGGCGGTGGAAGTGCATAGCTACCGGAAAGGTCCGTTAGACAAGGTAACGTATAAGGAAAACAAAAGTATTTCGTATGTGTTGCTCGAAAACAGTTCCGGACGGTTCCTGTTTGCCGGCGGTTTCCAGTCGGATATTATGAATAAAAATATCGCCGAACAATCGGAAGAGGTATTCCGGATGTTGGGCGATGTGTTGCAGGAAGAAGGATTTCCGGCGGAGTCGATTGTGCGCCAATGGAATTACATAGAACGTATTACCGGGGTAGAAGAGGGGCGCCAGCATTACCAGGTTTTTAACGATGCCCGCACCGCTTTTTACAATCAGGCCGCATGGACGAACGGCTACCCGGCAGCCACCGGCATCGGCGTTACCCACGGCGGAATCCTGGTGGATATAGACGCCGTGTTGCCTGCCGAGGAAACGTGTTATGTTACCCCGTTGGATAACCGGTTGCAGGTTGCGGCGCATAATTATTCCGAGAACGTATTGGTTGCCGAGCAAACCGAAAAAAGCACCCCCAAGTTCGAACGGGGAAAATGCATCAATTTCGGAAGCTCCGGCGTAATTTATATTTCCGGAACGGCCGCTATCCGGGGAGAAGAAAGTCTGAAAGACGCGGCGTTACCCGAGCAGTTGTATGC
>DBGBSM010000313.1:0-16942 GCA_048468815.1 Parabacteroides sp. | reverse complement strand
CCTTGTAGGGAAAGTATAAAATTGGAAACCGGGAAGCATACGGAACGTCTCGGGTAACTCGTTAGCGGAAGGTTGAGCAACTCGTTTCCGAAGGTTGCTCAACTTGTTTCTGAAGGTTGCTCAACTCGTTAGCGGAAGGTTGCTCAACTTGTTTCCGAAGGTTGCTCAACTTGTTTCTGAAAGTTGCTCAACTTGTTTCTGAAGGTTGCTCGACTTGTTTCCGAAGGTTGCTCAACTTTCGGAAGAAGGTTGCTCAACCTTCCACCATCGAGTTGCTCAACCTTCCACTAACGGGTTGCTCAACCTTCCACCTCCTTCCTTTTTGTCCCCTTTTCTCCCCTCCATGCTGAGGCTCGACGAAAAAGAATTTTGAAATATATACGGGAGTAAATGCGCAAGAATCCGTACCTTCGTAAAAGAACTGTAAAACGAAACGACGATGAAAAAATTAGTGATTCTTACCGGCGCCGGCATGAGTGCCGAGAGCGGGATTTCCACCTTCCGCGATTCCGACGGCTTGTGGGAAAAATACCGGGTAGAAGAGGTGGCTACACCCGAAGGGTTCGCCGCCAACCCGGAACTGGTGCTCGATTTTTACAACCAGCGGCGCCGGGAGTTGCTGAAAACAGCGCCCAACGCAGGGCATACCGGGTTGGCCGAACTGGAGAAGTACTTTGAAGTGTTTATCATTACCCAGAATATCGACAACCTGCACGAGCGGGCCGGCAGTACAAACATCATTCACTTGCACGGCGAGCTGATGAAGTCGCGCTCCACCGGTTATCCGTATACCGTGTACGACCTCAACCCTGAAGCACCCGACATCCGGCTGGGCGATAAAGACGAAAAGGGCTATCAGCTCCGGCCGCACGTGGTTTGGTTCGGCGAGTCGGTACCGATGATCGAGCCGGCCATCGAGCTGGCGCGGCAAGCCGATATATTCGTGGTGATAGGAACTTCGCTGAATGTGTATCCGGCGGCCGGTTTGTTGCATTACGTACCGAAAGGCACGCCGGTATACCTGATCGACCCGAAAGACGTGGACGCTCGTCGCAGCGACGTGCATTACATCAAAGCGGGCGCCTCGGAAGGGGTAAAACAACTGACCGCCCTGTTATTAAAACAGGAAGGGGCGGATACGAACGGGGCTGTGTAACAAGTATTCGGCAAAGCCGGTAAGCATAGAGACGCGGAGACCCGGCGTATGGAACCGGAGGACCGGATAAAAAAAAAGGGGGAACCGCTGTTCCCCCTTTTCCGTCTAAATCCATTTATCCGAATCCATTTACGCATGCGGTGTGCACGCTGCACCGGCCGGACGTATTTGTTTAAAAAAGTCGTTGCCTTTGTCGTCGACCAGGATGAAAGCAGGGAAATTCTCCACTTCGATTTTCCAGATAGCTTCCATGCCGAGCTCCGGATATTCCACGCATTCGATGCTCTTGATGTTGTTCTGCGCCAGGATAGCCGCCGGGCCGCCGATAGAGCCCAGGTAGAATCCGCCGTACTTCTGGCAGGCATCCGTTACCTGCTGGCTTCGGTTCCCTTTGGCCAGCATAATCATGCTTCCGCCGTGGCTCTGGAACAAATCCACATACGGGTCCATACGGCCCGCCGTAGTCGGGCCCATCGAGCCGCAAGCCATGCCCGCAGGCGTTTTGGCCGGTCCGGCGTAGTAAATCGGATGGTCTTTGATGTATTGCGGCAGGTCTTCGCCCCGGTCGAGCCGTTCTTTCAGTTTCGCATGCGCGATGTCGCGCCCTACGATGATGGTGCCGTTCAGCGAAAGCCGGGTAGCCACCGGATATCGGCTCAACTCCTTCAGGATTTCCGGCATCGGACGGTTCAGGTCGATTTTCACTGCATTCCCTTCGCCCGCCTGGCGCAAGGCTTCCGGAATCAGTTCGCCCGGATTATCGTCGAGCTTCTCGATCCAGATACCGTCGCGGTTGATTTTGCACTTGATGTTCCGGTCGGCCGAGCAACTTACGCCCAACCCTACCGGACACGAGGCGCCGTGACGCGACAAGCGGATAATCCGGATGTCGTGTGCGAAGTACTTTCCGCCGAACTGCGCGCCCAGTCCGATTCTATGCGCTTCGTCCAATACCTGCTTTTCCAGTTCCACGTCGCGGAACGCGCGGCCGTATTCGTTGCCGGTAGTGGGCAGGTTATCGTAGTAATGAGTAGAAGCCAGCTTCACCGTAAGCAGGTTCTTTTCGGCCGACGTGCCGCCGATGACGAACGCGATGTGGTAAGGCGGACAAGCGGCCGTACCCAGCGTTTTCATCTTTTCCACTAAGAACGGCACCAACGTCTGCGGATTCAGAATCGCTTTCGTTTCCTGGTACAGATAGGTTTTATTAGCCGAGCCGCCGCCTTTGGTAACGCACAGGAACTTGTATTCCATCCCTTCTGTAGCTTCGATGTCGATTTGAGCCGGCAGGTTGCATTTGGTATTCACCTCGTCGTACATGGTAAGCGGAGCGTTCTGCGAGTACCGCAGGTTTTCTTCCGTATACGTTTTGTAAACCCCCAGCGAAAGCGCTTCTTCGTCGGAGTAGCCGGTCCATACCTGCTGCCCTTTTTCACCGTGGATAATAGCCGTACCCGTATCCTGGCAGAACGGGAGCTTGCCTTTGCAGGCTACTTCGGCGTTCCGGAGGAACGTAAGCGCCACGTACTTGTCGTTGTCGCTGGCCTCGGGGTCCGACAATATTTTAGCCACCTGCTCGTTGTGCGAGCGGCGTAACATAAACGAAACGTCGCGGAAAGCGGTATTGGCCATGGCCGTAAGCCCTTCCTTGGCGATTTTCAGTACGGGAGTCCCTTCGAACTCGCTTACGGATACATAGTCTTTCGTTAGAAGATAGTATTCGGTGGTGTCTTCTCCGGTAGGGAACGGAGGCTGATACTTGAAAGGAGGTGTTGCCATATCGATATAGTTAATGAATTAAATGTTTACTGTGTTTCGTGAACGGGCAAATATACTAAATTGTTCCGTATAATCTTCCGGTACAAGGAGGAAGTTTATTCCCGGCAGGCGACTTCCGCTTGTCGCCGGCATATCCGTAAGGATAAAGCAGGCAATCTACCCCTTCCGTCGTTCGAATCGAAAAAAGAACCGAATCCGAAAACAGGGAACAAGCAGGATATATTCTCTCCTCTGTGTTTCCGTGTCTCTGTGTTCACTTTCTTTCCCTGTTTATTTTAGGCCTACCTGCTACAGCAACGGCCGCAGCCGGCCGATGAGCTCGTCGCCCAGCGCTTTTTTGTTCCGGATATGCTCCAGTACGGCCGTAACGAACGGATTGCTTTCGAAAGCGCCCCGCACACATCCGAAATCCTCGTCTTTTTCCATGTGCGTGCCATCCACCCCGAATCCCGTTTTTGCCGTGAGCGAGAATTCTTTCCGGGCGTCCGCATACAGCAACTCGTCCAGCGAAACCACCGATTCTTTCCAGGTTTCCACCAGTTCGATTACCTGTTGCGGCGTGATTTCCGCTAATTTCAATCCGTACCACTCTTCGATTTTCGCGGCCGCCCACGTCCATTCGATGCGGTAATAGCTGCGGTGAAGCGTATCGAAAGTGGCTTCTACCGCTTCCAGCGTGGCCCCTTCACCGGTTTCGATAGCCGTGAGCAACGCTTCCACGCTCGCCTTCGGCACGATCAGCCCCGACAAGTCGAGCCATTCGCCGGAGCCTTCTTCCGTATCGGGCGCCAACTGGCGGCGCATCTCTTCCACGTTTGCGAACGCCGTTTTCTCCAGCCGCTTAATCAGCGAGTTGCCCAAAAACTTATGAATAGCCAGGCTGTAGAAGCGCAAGGCGTTTTTAAGCGAAGAGCCTTTGATGCGCGTATTCTGGTAATAATAGATTTCGCTGGTTTCGCCCACCAGCTTTTGCAGTTGTTTCAGGATGCCGAGCGCTTTCAGCATCTTGCTGATGGTATACGGGCTCAACAGGTTGTAGTTGATTTTGTCGAGTTGCACCGGGTCGGTGCGTTTGTCGCGCTTCGGCCATTTCTGGGCGTCGCGGATGGTGCCCACGCTCCGCAGGTTGATACCCGGAACCAAGTATGTTTCGTCTTCCTTCTCGATGAGGTACGAAAACGGCATGTCCGACGTGTCGCTGTGATGGTGGTGTCGCCCCATTACCAGGGAGAACGCCCCGATGCGGGCAGGCCACAGAATATAGGAGTCGCTCGTCGTTTTCGAGCCGCGCTCCACGATGCCCTGGTGGATGGGTCCTAACTTATACATGTGGTTACTCTGGTTCGAGCCGCTGCCTGCGTTCAGGAACGAGAACATGCCGGCAATCAGCAGGCTCGACTTGTGCATCGACACCGTGAACGGCCCTGCGAAGATGGCGCATGCCTCGCCGTTCTCGAACGCGCAGTTGCTGAACAACAGCGAATCGTGCGCCGAGAAGTTGTGCGATACGTGGCAAGCCTGCCCGATAAAGCACCGGATGATTTTGGCCGCGTCGGCCACTACGGCGCCCGACGAAATAATAAAATCCTGTGCAATCACGCTGTCGCCGATGTAAACCGGCGCCTCTTCGCAGCTGTTCACCGAGCCGTTCTCCAGCCGGGTACAGTTCTCTACCGTGCAGCAAGTGCCGATGCGTACGTTCTTAATCGTGCCGGCATTGATAATCCGCACGTTGTTCCCGATGGCGCCCGTTTCGGAAGCGATGTTCCCGGTATAAGCGGCAATCAGTTCGCGGATGCGTCCGATTAAGTCCGGGCGGTGGCGGTAAAGCGCCAGGATGTAGGCCAACGAGGCCGACAGGCGGTCGTACATCGGCACTTCCCGTCCGCCGGTTTCGTTCAGCACCGACACTTCCACGCCGTTTCCGAAGGTGGCTTTCCCCTCGGTAAGCAGTACGTTTACGTTCTGGATAAAGCAGTTGTCGCCTATCCGGTAATTCGCGATGTAGTTCGAAATGTTTTCTATCAGCACGTTGTCGCCCACCTCGCAGTTATGCAAGGTAACATGGCGCAATCCGGCGTGCTTTTTCAGGCCGCCCGGCAGAACGAACTCTTTCCGGAACGCGCCCAGCCGCACCGTACCGGAGAAGCGGGTATGCTCGATGTACGCTTTGTCGAAAACGGGCGGCACCCATACGGCATTCCAGTCGTCGGCCGTACAGGCGCGGGCTTCCAGGTAAGCGATTTCGTCGGAAGTCAGGTTTCTCCGGGTTTTCATCGGCAGGAAGTATAAAGGGAAGTCATATTACAGGTTGTCGTCGTCCGCATCGTATTGCTGGAAAAGAAAGTCGTTGTAGGGGAAGCGGCTCACATGGATTTCCTTCACCCGGTCGTACAGCATCTTTTTCAGCTCGTCGATGTTGGTTTTCTCTTTGGCCGAGATAAACACGCAGTTATCCTGCAACTTGTTCATCCAGGTTTTCTTCAGCTCGTCGAGGCTGATATTCTCGCGGGTGAGGGGCGTCAGGTCGTCTTCGTCTTTCTTTACGAACGTGAAGGCGTCCGTTTTGTTGAACACCAGAATCACCGGTTTTTCCGTCTTGTCGATTTCGAGCAACGTTTTGTTCACTACCTCGATTTGTTCTTCGAACGTAGGGTGCGATATATCCACTACGTGCACCAGCAGGTCGGCCTCGCGCACTTCGTCGAGCGTCGATTTGAACGATTCCACCAGCTCGGTAGGCAGCTTGCGGATAAATCCTACCGTATCCGAAAGGAGGAACGGCAAGTTGTCGACGATTACTTTCCGCACGGTGGTATCGAGGGTGGCGAACAACTTGTTCTCGGCGAACACGTCGCTTTTGCTCAACAAGTTCATCAGGGTGGATTTGCCTACGTTGGTATACCCCACGAGCGCTACCCGCACCATCTTGCCCCGGTTTTTGCGTTGCACGCTCTTTTGCTTGTCGATGTCGGCCAGCTCGGTCTTCAGCCGGGAAATCTTGTCGAGGATAATCCGCTTGTCGGTTTCCAACTGCGTTTCGCCCGGCCCGCGCATTCCCACGCCGCCCCGCTGTCGCTCCAGGTGCGTCCACAGGCGGGTGAGTCGCGGAAGCATGTATTTGTATTGCGCTAACTCCACCTGGGTTTTGGCATGCGCTGTCTGGGCGCGACGGGCGAATATATCGAGAATCAGGTTGGTACGGTCCAGTATTTTCACCTCCAGCTCCCGCTCGATGTTACGCAATTGCTTGGCCGAAAGCTCGTCGTCGAAAATCACGAGTCCGATTTCGTTCTCATCTACGTATTGCTTGATTTCGCGGAGCTTTCCGGAGCCTACGAACGTAACGGAGTTGGGGTAGTCCATCTTCTGGGTGAACTGCTTTACCGGTTCCACACCGGCGGTTTCGGCTAAGAATGCCAGCTCGTCGAGGTATTCTTTTACCTTCTGCTCATTCTGCTGGGGCGTAACCAGACCTACCAACACGGCCTTTTCGGTACGCGCCTCGGTAATAATAAATTCTTTCATATAGCAAAGATACACTATTTCGATTGTTTTGGTATATTTGCCGGTACAATAAGAACCGAAATTTTTAACCTATGAAAAGAAAATCGTTCCTGCCGTTTCTTTTTTTGCTCTCCTGTATGCTAACCGATGCTACCGCTCAGGCCCCTGCTGCGCCGGCGCAATGGAAAACGTTCGTCCGCTCTTCCGCCAACCCGCTGCTCCGGGATACGTTCCGGATGCAGAGTTTCGAAGGAACAGCCTCCGATAACTGGCCGTATACCCTCACCGGAGGCGCCGAGGTTTTCGACGCATCCGGGGAAGGGTCGATATGGCAACGCGGCCAGCGTTCGCTTAAAATCCCGGCCGGCGGACAAGCCGATTTCGAGCTGCTGCAAGCCGCCGGCTACGACAGCGTAGTGGTGAAAGTGCTGCATGCCGGCTTTTCCGTATCCGAAACCGCCGTCCTTTCGGTGGCGCTCCGGTATAGAGACGGTACGTCCAAGACGAAGCAACTTCCGGTGTCAGACAACCCGGTTTTTCCCTGCACCTTCGATTACGGTACGTGTAAGGGAAAAACGAACACGTTCGTCAACTTTTCCGGTAATCCCGAACAACTCTCCTTTTCCGTATCCGACCCTGCACAAGCCCCCGGCTTTTACGGAATCGACTATGCTTTTGCCTGCGGTTTAGTGCCGGCCTACAGCCTTTTTTCTGGCGCCGGCGATTGGAGCGATACGGCTCAGTGGACACATTTGCCGCCAGCCCGCCTGCGCCGGGCATTGATAACCGGCACCGTTACCGTAACCGGAAGTACGGCTTGCCGGGGAGTGAGCATCGGCGAAGGCGAAGTACGCATCGCCCCGTCGGGCAGCCTCGCGGTAGAGGAGAACCTGGTTTTCTATTCCGCTGGAACAACCGGCACGGCGTTGATAAATCAGGGTGCCTTACAGGTAGAAAAGCGGGTAGGGGTGCGTAGAACCTTTCCCGAGAGAGGTGTTTGGTACTTTATTTCCTTTCCGTTCGACGTGTATGCCTCCGGCATCTCCGGCGCTACGCTGAAAGGCGGCGAGCCCAATGCGGGCGGTAACTATTTCTACGTCAAACGGTACGATGCCGAGCGTCGCGCAGCTACGGCATCCGCATCCGGCAACTGGGTTACGGTGGGCAGCGGGCTTTCCTCGTCGAAACCGGTGTTCGAGAAAAACAAAGGCTACCTGATTGCGTTGGACGAAGCCGCTTCCGTCGGCGAAATCGTGTTCTCGTCGGTCTCGGGCGTCGTTTCTTCCCCCTTCGGAAAAACAGCTTCCGTCGCCGTCCCTTTCTATGCCAGCAACGCAGAGCCCGCGTCGCCCCACAGCGGTTGGTTCTTGTGCGGCAATCCGTTCCCGGCGCCGCTGCCGGTAAGCGCGTTGGCCGATGTACCGGGTGTCGGCGAATACATATATTATTACGACGGCGTTACCTACCAGGTGTACGAAACCGGGAGCGACGGTGTGATTCCGCCCTTCGGCGCCTTCTTCCTGAAAGCAGAGCGAGCCTGCACCCTGCAACTCGGCTGTACCCCGCCGCAACAGGCAACCGGCAGCGTACGGCCGGGCGGAGCGGCCGGCTTGGAAATAAGTTTAACCGACAAACGGTATACGGATAACGTGCGCTTTACTTTTGCAGCGGTATCGGGCGAGGATGCCTTAGCTAAGGGGAATGCGTACAAATGGATGAGCCTGCGCAAGGAGGTGCCTCAACTGGCCGTGTGCTCACCGGACGGCCGGGAGCGATGGGCGGTGAAAAGGCTCGGAAAGGATTGGGCTGCGGTGTCGCTCGCTTTGACTCTTGAAAAAGCGGGCCGGTACACTTTGTCGTGCGGCTCCGTGCGCGACATCCCGGAGTTAGGAGACGTATTACTGGTAGACCGGATGCTTTCCGATACCGTTTCGCTCGCTTCCCGGCGGGAATACGCGTTCGATGCGCCGGCCGGCGAGGATACCTGCCGGTTCGTATTACTGTTCCGGAAGGCGGAAGCCGGGGCGGAACAACAGCCCCCGCTCGTTTGTTATACCGAAAACGACCGGTTGTACGTGAAGGGCTTGCCTCACCCTGCGTGTGTTTACCTCGTCGGCGGAAATGCGCGCGTGCGGCAACGTCTCCGGTTGCCGGCCGGCCATTCGTGTTCGATGCTGTCGGTGGAAGACGGGGAATACGTTCTCCGCGTGGATACCGGCGACGGCGAAAAGGAGTTTCCGGTTCGGGTAACCCGCCGGTAAGCCTTTTTCGCGGTAAGCGAAGGAAAAAAGCTGTCGCGGCATGGCATGTGTTCCGGCAACGTATAACTTACCGTCGCCAGCCCGAACCGTACCGGTAAAATACATACGAGGATGAAACGGATTAATTTCACTACCGCATTGCTTTTCATTTACTTAGGTGCCGTCGGCCTGATTACCTGGCCGGGGCGGAACCCCCATATCGTCTGGTCGGATTACTTCGTGATGCTCGGCGCCACCGCCTTCGTGATTGTGCTGCTGCGGTTCGTGCAGGTACAGCGGTTGCGCGGGAAGGAAAAAACAAAAAACGAACAGTCGTGCAGGAGAGAGGAAAAGTAAGCTCTTCTTCTATGCTAATCGGATATTTTTCTTTAAGTTTGGAGCCTGAAAGAAAAGCAAATAACGAATACTATGTTAGATATACCAGCCATCCGGAGCGATTTCCCCATCCTCTCCCGGAAAGTGTACGATAAAGACTTGATTTACTTCGATAACGCCGCCACCACCCAGAAACCCCGCTGTGTGGTAGAAACCATCGAGGCCGATTATTACAACGTGAATGCCAATATCCACCGCGGCGTCCACTTCCTGAGCCAGGCGGCTACCGAGGCCCACGAAGAAGCGCGCCGCACGGTGCAGCGGTTTATCAACGCCCGCGACGCCAAAGAAATCGTGTTCACCCGCGGTACCACCGAATCCATCAACCTCGTCGCCTCCTCGTTTACCGATGCGTGCATGCAGCCCGGCGACGAAGTGATTCTTTCCGAGATGGAGCACCACTCCAACATCGTGCCCTGGCAAATCCAGGCCGCCCGCAAAGGCATTGCTATTAAAGTGGTACCTGTTACGGACAAGGGCGAGCTGGATATGGAAGCGTTCCGCGCCCTCTTTTCCGAACGCACCCGGCTCGTTTCGCTCACCCACGTATCGAATGTGCTGGGTACCGTCAACCCTGTGAAGGAAATCGTAGCCGAGGCGCACCGGCGTAACGTACCCGTATTGATCGACGGGGCGCAGGCGGTGCCCCACCTGAAGGTCGACGTGCGCGAGCTGGATGCCGACTTCTACGTGTTCTCCGGGCATAAGATTTACGGGCCTACCGGCATCGGCGTGCTGTACGGCAAGGAAGAGTGGCTCGACAAACTGCCTCCGTACCAGGGAGGCGGCGAGATGATCGCTTCCGTGTCGTTCGGGAAAACCACGTTCGGAGAGCTTCCTTTCAAGTTCGAGGCCGGCACTCCCGATTACATCGGCTCTACCGCCCTGGCGCGGGCGTTGCAGTACGTTTCCGGCCTCGGGATGGATGCCATCGCCGCCTACGAAGACGAGTTGTTGCGTTACGCCACCGCCCGGTTGCAGGAAATCGAGGGCGTACGCATCTTCGGAACCGCCGCACACAAAGGCGCCGTGCTTTCGTTCCTGGTACGCGACATCCATCATTACGACATGGGGATGCTGCTCGACCGCTTCGGCGTAGCCGTGCGTACCGGGCACCATTGCGCCCAGCCGCTTATGCAACGCCTCGGCGTGGAAGGCACCGTGCGCGCCTCGTTCTCGTTTTACAATACGAAAGAAGAAATCGACGTGTTTATCGACGCGGTGAAACGCGCCGCCGCCATGTTTTAATTCCGCCTCCCTATGCTGTTGCCTTACCTGAACGAAACCCTCACGGAAGCCGGTTGCGACGAAGCCGGGCGGGGCTGCCTGGCCGGCGCCGTGTTCGCTGCCGCCGTGATTCTGCCGAAAGACTTCCGCTGCGAGGAGCTGAACGACTCGAAGCAGCTCTCCGAGAAGCGCCGGTATGCCCTGCGTCCGCTTATCGAACGCGAAGCCGTAACCTGGGCGGTGGGTATCGTGTCGCCCGAGGAAATCGACCGCATCAATATCCTCAACGCTTCTTTCCTGGCCATGCACCGCGCCGTCGATTCGCTGGCCGTGAGCCCGGAACACCTGCTTATCGACGGCAACCGCTTCAACCCGTATCCCGGTATTCCCCATACCTGTGTGGTAAAAGGCGACGGGAAGTACCTCTCGATTGCGGCCGCTTCCATTCTAGCCAAAACTTACCGCGACGATTATATGCTGCAACTGCACGCCTACAACGATAAATACCACTGGGAACAGAACAAAGGGTATCCCACCAAAGCCCACCGCGAGGCCATCCGCACGTACGGCATTACGCCATTCCACCGTAAAACCTTTACCCTGTTGCCCGAGCAGCTTACGCTGGAGTTCGAAGCCGCCGACCGGTAAACGCGCCTGCGAGTACAAAAGCGTATTCGTTCCGTACGGAGCGGCCGGTGCAACAACCTCGGGTCGCATAGGGCAACACCCCTTTATCGTATGGTGCAACTCACCTGTGTAGCATTCCGCAACTCACTTGTGTAGCACGGTGCAACTCACTTGTGTAGCATGGTGCGATTCACTTGTGTAGCACTTCCCTCCTAACAAGGGAGCGGAAACCGCCCTAACTCGCAACAGGTAATGTGTGTAGCCCGTAACAGGTAGTGCGCTACACCTATCACGCACTATGCGTGACACCTGTCGCGCGCCCTGCGTTACAGGTATAGCGCACTATGCGCGACACTTGTCGCGCACCATCTGCATCGAACGGGAGGGGAAACAGACGGGTACCGTATCGCCCGGTTCGTGCACGGCAAAGCCGGTTGTCCGCCTACATCGCCTTTTTTTTCGTTTACATCCGGTTCAGGTACGGAAACACGGCGGCCCGGAAACACGCCGTTGATTCCGACCGGGGTCAGCATCTCCGTGTTTCCGGGCCGCTACGTGCGAACCGCTTGCTCAGTTTCCCGCCTCTTTCTCCTTGGCGCGGAAAGCCATCGCGTAGAGGCGCATCTGCTTTACCATCGACACCAGGCCGTTCGAGCGGGTGGGCGAGAGGTGCTCCTTCAAACCGATCCGGTCGATAAAGTACAAGTCCGCATCGAGTATCTCCTGCGGCGTATGCCCCGAAAGCACGCTGATCAGCAGCGAAACGATACCCTTTACGATTACCGCGTCGCTTTCGCCGCGGAACACGATGCGTCCGTCTGCGTAATCCGCCTGTAGCCATACCCGGCTCTGGCAACCCTCTATCAGGTTGCTTTCCGTTTTATACTTGTCTTCCAGCTTCGGAAGCGCGTTCCCCAGGTCGATCAGGAGCGCGTATTTATCCATCCAGTCGTCGAAAGCGGCGAACTCTTCGATAATCTCGTCCTGCTTCTCGTTGATAGTCATTGCTTTTGTTTTTAAATGGAAGTGCATCCGGCGTACGGGCGGCTTACTTCCGGTTATCGTGATTATATACTACTTCGAGCACCGTCCGGCCCACCGCTTCGAGCGTTTCCCGGTCGATGTTGTCCATGTTGTCTTGCTGGGTATGCCAGTACCAGCCGAACCCGTGGTCGGACTTGTCCGGGTCGTTGTTTATGATGTCGATACAAGGGATGTTCCGGCCTTTCATTACATACTCGTGGTCGTCGGTAACGGCTATTCCGTTCGCGTGGATGAAATACTTGCCGTATCCCAGGTCGCGCGCCGTGTTCCAGACTTTTTCCACCACATTCCCCGCTTTGCTTACGGAGAGCCGTTCCTTGAAGAAGGTGGCGTTTTTCGCACCTACCATATCGAGCAGGCTACCGAAGTCGGCCCGGTAGCCGGATACATGCGGGTTCTTGGCCCAGAACTGCGACCCCAGGCACCAGGTGTCGGGCGTGTAATCTTCGGCGAATTCGGGAGTGCCGTAATCTTCCGCGTCGAAGAAGATAATATCGACGCCCGCTCCCGGATTTTTCATTCCCAACTGGCGGGCGATTTCCAACAAGACGCCTACCCCGCTGGCGCCGTCGTCCGCACCGTCGAGCGGCTTGCGGTGGTTCGCCGGGTCGGGGTCGTGGTCCGAGTACGGGCGCGAGTCCCAGTGGGCGAACAGGAGGATGCGCCTGTCGTTCTCCGGGTTGTACGAGCCGATGATGTTCCGGGCTTTCAGCGCGGTTTTGTCGTACGCGGTGAGGACGGCTTCCTGCTCGTATACTTTGGCGCCGAAGCGGCGCAGTTCGGATGCCAGGTAATCGCCGCAAGCCTGGTGAGCCGGCGTGTTCGGTACGCGCGGTCCGAATTTCACCTGCTTGTCTACATACATATAGGCGCTGTCGGCGTTAAATACGGGCGCGGCCGGTACGGAGGCCGTTACCTTTTCCTTCGCTTCGCCGGAAGGAGCGCCGCCGGACGGCTTGCAGGCGAACAACGATACCATACAAATCAGGTATATCAGTTTTACACACATATTCATATCGGTTGTTTTAAAGAGGCGGCTTGCGCCGTTTCCATTATCCGGAGGAAGTTTCCCCCTACGATTTTTTCCAGCCCGGCTTCGGTGAAACCGGCTTCGAGCAGCGCCTTCGTTACGTTAATCAACTCGTTGGAGCCGTCGCATCCCGGGATGCCTCCGCCACCGTCGAAGTCGGAGCCGATGCCCACGTGGTCGATGCCTGCTATGGCGGCGATGTGGCGGATGTGCGCTACGATGTCGGTTACCGTGGCCTGTTCGTCTTCGCGCAGGAACCCGTTGTACAGGCACACCTGCACTACGCCTCCGCGGGCGGCAATCGCCCGGAGCTGGTCGTCGGTGAGGTTGCGCGGATGGTCGCAAAGCGCCCGCGCCGACGAGTGCGACGCCACGATGGGAACGCTGCTTGTTTCCAGCACGTCGTAAAACGTCTTTTCCGAAGCGTGCGATACGTCCACGAGGATGCCCAGCCGGTTCATTTCGCGAACCGCCTCCCGGCCCAGCGGGCTCAGGCCGTTCCACTCCGCGTTTCCTTTGGCCGAGTCGCACAAATCGTTGTCGCCGTTGTGGCAAAGCGTCATGTATACGATGCCCGCCTCCTGGAAGCGGGCGAGGTTGGCCGGCTCTTTTCCGATGGCGTAGCCGTTTTCGATACCGAGCAACAACGCCTTTTTCCCGGCTTTTTTAATCCGCGCCACGTCGTGCGGCGTACGGGCGATGGCCGCCGTTTCGCTGCATGCGTTTACCTGCCGTTCGATTTCGCCCAGGATGGCCGCCGCTTTTTCGGTAGCTTGTCGCAGCGAGGCATCGTCGCGGGCGCCCTGCTGGATGTAGGCTACCACGCAGGCCGCATCCCAGTTCCCCTCGAACAGCTTCGGGAGGTTGACCCGCCCCGCCGCGCTTTTCCGGTTCAGGGTGGCTCCGTCGGCAAACAACATCGGGGTGTCGCAATGCGAGTCGAGCGTGACGCATTGTGCGTGTATCCGCTTGGCCCGGTTGTACAGCCGGGCTTGCGCTATCAGTTTCTTGAACAGGCGCAGCATCGCCGGGTCGCCGGCGGCGGCCATCGCTTCGGGGTGCCATTGCACGCTGAACATGTCGCGGTAGGGAACGGCCGACTCGGTCGCCTCGATAATCCCGTCGGACGATACGGCCGTGACCCGGAACCCCGGAGCCGCTTCCTTGACGGCTTGGTGGTGGAACGAGTTCACTACGGCGCGTCCGCCCAGGAGCGTATATAACGTGCTGCTTTCGTCGATGGTTACGGTATGCGAGCCTTCTGCCCGGGGGGCTTCCTGGCTGTGTTTGAGGGTGGGTTCGGTTCGTTGCGCGTAGATGTCCTGATATAACGTGCCGCCGTATGCCAGGTGGGTTACCTGGTGCCCGCGGCAGATGCCGAATACCGGGATTTGCCGGTCGGCCGCCAGCCGGAGCAGCGTAAAGTCGTACCGGTCGCGCAGGGAGTTGCCTTCGCCTAATTGCGGGATGGGTTCTTCGCCGGCATAGAGCGGGTTGATGTCGCCCCCGCCCGTCAGCAGCAGCCCGTCTATCGTTTCGAGCAGCGAGGCGAGCGCCTCTTTCGAATCGGTTACCGGAATGATAACCGGTGCGCCCCCCGCCCGGAGCACGGCGTCGGTATATGCCGTCGCTACACACGAAAGTCCTTCCTTCAGGTTGGCCGATAATCCGATGCGCGGCGGTTGCGCGGCGGCGGGAACGGGCGCCGAAGCGTCGATGTCCCGGTATAAAAGGCCTAAATCCGGAGGAAGGACTCGATTGGTATGCATATGTTACTTACTGCATTAAGCGTCGATATTGGCGTAGGTGGCGTTCTCTTCGATAAATTCCCGGCGCGGCCCTACGTCTTCGCCCATCAGCATCGAGAAAATCGAGTCGGCTTCGGCTGCGTTCTCCAGCGTTACCTGGCGCAGGGTCCGGTTCTCGGGGTTCATCGTGGTATCCCACAGCTGGTGGTCGTTCATTTCTCCCAAACCTTTGTACCGCTGCGTATGAATCTGGTTCTCGTTACCGCCTCCGTACTTGTCGATAAAGGCTTGCCGTTGCTGGTCGGTCCAGCAATATTCCTCGGTTTTCCCTTTCTTACAGAGGTAGAGGGGCGGGGTGGCGATGTACACGTACCCCTTTTCGAGCAACGGGCGCATGTGGCGGAAGAAGAACGTAAGAATCAGCGTGGCGATGTGGCTTCCGTCCACGTCGGCATCGGTCATGATGATTACCTTGTGGTAACGGAGCTTACTGATGTTCAGCTCCTTCGTGTCGTCTTCCGTACCGATGGTGACGCCCAGCGCCGTATAGATGTTTTTGATTTCTTCGCTTTCGAGCACTTTGTGCGGCATGGCTTTCTCCACGTTCAGGATTTTACCCCGCAACGGCAGGATGGCCTGGAAGTTCCGGTCGCGTCCCTGTTTGGCCGTACCGCCGGCCGAGTCTCCTTCGACGAGGAACAGTTCGCAGATAGCCGCGTCTTTCGAGGCGCAGTCGGCCAGCTTGCCGGGCAATCCGCCTCCCGAGAGGGGCGATTTGCGTTGCACCATTTCGCGCGCCTTGCGGGCGGCCTGCCGGGCGGTGGCGGCCAATATCACCTTGTCGACGATAGACTTGGCTTCCTTCGGGTTCTCCTCCAGGTAGTTGCCTAACGCTTCGCCGATGGCCATATCCACGGCGCCCATCACTTCGTTGTTGCCCAACTTGGTCTTGGTCTGCCCTTCGAACTGCGGCTCGGCTACTTTAATCGAGATGACGGCCGTAAGCCCTTCGCGGAAGTCGTCGCCGGTGATTTCCACCTTTACCTTTTCGAGCATCTTCGAGTCTTCGGCGTATTTCTTCAGCGTACGGGTAAGCCCGCGGCGGAAGCCCGCCAGGTGCGTGCCGCCTTCGATGGTGTTGATGTCGTTTACGTACGAGAATACGTTTTCGTTGTACGAGGTATTGTAGGTCATGGCCACTTCCACCGGAATGCCTTGCTTCTCGGTGACGATGTGGATGATGTTCTCGATAAGCGGCTCCTTGGCCTTGTCGATGTAGCGTACGAACTCTTTCAGCCCTTCGTTGGAGAAGAACGTTTCCGATTTGTACGTACCGTCTTCTTTCAGCACCCGCTTGTCGGTAAGCGTCAGGGTGATGCCGGCGTTCAGGAACGAGAGCTCGCGCAGGCGCGTGGCCAGCGTGTCGTACTTGTACTCGGTCACGGTGAAGATGGAGCTGTCAGGCTTGAAGGTAACGGTGGTACCCGTCCGGTCGGTTTCGCCCGTGATTTCCACGCCGTGCGAGGGAATGCCGCACGAGTATTCCTGCATGTAGATTTTGCCGTTCCGGCGTACTTCCGCCTTGAGGTAAGTGGAGAGGGCGTTTACACACGATACGCCTACGCCGTGCAACCCGCCGGAAACCTTATACGAGCCTTTGTCGAACTTACCGCCGGCATGCAGCACGGTAAGCACTACCTCGAGGGCCGATTTGTTTTCTTTCTCGTGGTGGTCTACGGGGATTCCGCGCCCGTTGTCGCTCACCTGAATCGAGTTGTCGGGGTTGATGGTTACGTCTATGCGGTCGCAATATCCGGCCAGCGCTTCGTCGATCGAGTTGTCGACCACTTCGTAAACCAGATGGTGGAGTCCTTTTTCACTGATATCGCCAATATACATGGCCGGCCGTTTCCGGACGGCTTCCAATCCTTCGAGTACCTGGATACTGTCGGCTGAATACGCATTCGTCGTATTCGTTCTTTCATCACTCATGGGTTCTATATCCTTTAAAATCACTATTAATCGATATGCCGGCGCTGCGAACCTTTCCTTGCGGACCCGGTACGGCGACGGGCTATTCTGCTGCTTCTCAAAAAGCTAACAAATATAGTGATAATTATCTACATAGCGAAATTATCGGCGTGGTTTTTAGCGTAAGGGCGCCCGGCGAAACGGAAGGCGTACACAC
>DBGBSM010000312.1:0-1831 GCA_048468815.1 Parabacteroides sp. | reverse complement strand
ACGATATGAACGATGCGGTAATGGATATCAAGGTAACCAATCAAAAAGACAAAGAGAAAAAGTACTTCACGATTAGTACGACTTTCCGGGCGGTAGGAGCCGGCAAACCGCTTTATGCATACGCCCGGCTGAAAACCGATGGCGCCGGGGAAACGATTATTCCGCTGGCCGATGAAGAACTGCATGCTTTAATGGGTGTAAAAGTGGGCCAGTTTGTCAATACGTATACGGCCAATTGCGAGAATGTTACGGTAAAAAAACAAATCGCTTTGCCCGAAGGTTCCAAGGGTCATGTTTCATTGAAAGATTTGGATGTATTTATCGTATGGGGCGATATTGCAGGCAAGCAGTGGAACGAGGTGCATTTGGCCGGAGAAACGGGAACGAGTCGTGCCAAACAGGCGGATTCCAGCGTAAATTATAAGTATAAAGCCGCAGACGAAACGGATGCAGAGTTTAATAATATGATGTGGGGGCTGAAAATTCCTTCTAAGAAATTTACCGCTTATCCGAAAGAAAACGTTTCGATAATGAAGGCTTATCCCGGCTTTACGCAGTGGGCTCAATCGGGAGGCAAGGAGCAAAAAGACTGGTATACGAATTCGGCCGGTGACGAATATCTGTATCAAGGTGCCGAGTAATGCGTACCAGAGAATGAATAATAGAAAAGAGCTAT
Organism: Parabacteroides sp.; assembly: GCA_048468815.1. Taxonomy (GTDB): domain Bacteria; phylum Bacteroidota; class Bacteroidia; order Bacteroidales; family Tannerellaceae; genus Parabacteroides_B. Next base: position 1,155 of record DBGBSM010000312.1, on the reverse strand, counting down.
TCCGCTAAAGAATAGCTCTTTTTATTTCTCTCTTGTTGCCGTTGCATGCGTTTCTCGGATAAGGGAAAGGTTTAGTTAGTCCGGGCTTTCATTACCTTATCCCAGCCGGAGGCGTTGTACCATTCGTAGTTTCGGTAATAGGTATTCCATTTCGTATAGGCAGCCTCGGGAATATAGACCGAAACTCCGCTAAACTCTTTAATCGGGAACGTTGTATATATATAGCCTGAATAACAACTCGGAGTAGAAGCCTTGTAAGGAACCGCTTTATTCAATTGATTTTCCCAGGCTGTACGTACTTCCGTATCGGCAAACTTCGCTACAAAATCCCGAAAATCGAAATACGCTTTGTTGGTACGGGTATCGTACTTTTGTACGGATGAAGAAGATACAAGCGATATATCGGACAGCGATACATGATTATTTATCAATTCTTTTGTGGCTACGGCTAATTTTTCCAATTCATCGCATTTGATAACCGAGATAGCCGCTCCGTAGGGCCAATCGTCTTTTGTGCGTGCGTCATCGCCTGCATAATAAGTATAGTAATCGTTTACTATTTTTCCGATATTGGGTGTCGGTTCGAATACCAAGCTCATTAATAGGTGGTAAGGCGCTCCCGGCCCGGGTGTTTCCAGCGGGCAACCGAAGATATAATCGGTATTATTTCTTAATTGGTAGGCTACTTCGATCGATTGCATAAAACAGTCGTCGAAAAAGATAAAATCGAAATAAGGGCTTTTGTCCAACACTTCTTTCAACTCTGAAATATCCATCGAATAGGTATTATCCCACCCGAACCAACGGGTCTGGACTTCGCTTTTAGACAGCCATCCGTCACCGTGCCCCCAGAGGAACAAAGCGTACTTATCCGCAGGATAACTGCCGAATACTTCTCTGAACACAGACGACATTCCTTCGACCGAAAGCGCATTCAGGTCGTCACCGTATTCCCGGAGAATATTTTCCGTTACTTTACCGTCGTTTCCTTTGTCGAGGGCGACTAACCGTTTTGTTCCCGGCTTCTGAATAAATAATACCACTTTCCCTCGGATGTTGTTATTCTCCAATCCTTCCTTAATTTGGGCAATATCCGTATCTACGAACTGGGATAATTTATAATCGGCCACAAAATACACCAGCACAGTCCGGTTA
>DBGBSM010000311.1:0-3984 GCA_048468815.1 Parabacteroides sp. | reverse complement strand
GGAATATATAATTAAAATAGGATACGGTAAAAATAAACACATCCGGCAGGTACACCCTGTCAATATTGTCTGAAAAACTACGAAAATCGTATTCGTTACCCGGTAAATACGGCTTATAATACCGTTACCGGCACTACTTCGCCCTTCCGAACCGGAACCTCCAGCAAGTAATACGCCTGCGCGCCGTGTTGCACCTGTTGCGAAGCAATGCGGCCGGTACGCAACGGACGGTCGGCCCGGATACGGCACACCCCGTCTTGTAACGCCTTCACCGACGCCTGCTTCAACTGTCCGGAACGCCACTCGATGCCGACTTCGAAATTACCCCGCGCCTTCAATCCCGATACCGACCCTTCGCTCCACACCGAAGGAAGCGCCGGCAACAGGTGGATATAACCCGCATGGCTTTGCAGCAACATCTCGGCCACACCGGCCGTATACCCGAAATTACCGTCGATTTGGAAAGGGGGATGCGCATCGAACATATTCCGGAACAAGCCGCCCCCGGCATGGTTTTCGCCACCGAAGCCTACCGGACGGAATAAGTTGGATATGATTTTATATGCATGGTCGCCGTCGCCCTGACGCGCCCACAAATTGATTTTCCAGCCCATCGACCAGCCGGTGGCTTCGTCGCCCCGTAACTCCAGCGTCCGCTTGACGGCGTCGAAAAGCGCCGGCGTACCCTCGGCGGTAATCTGGTCGCCCGGATAGAAACCGTACAGGTGAGACAGGTGGCGGTGGGCAGGCTCCGTTTCCCGGTAATCCTTCGCCCACTCCTGCAACTGTCCCTTCGCTCCTATCCGGTAAGGTAACAGTCGAGGCAAGGCGGCCTCTATCTGCGAAGCGAAAGCCGTATCGGTATCCAGCAATCGCGCAGCTTCCGCCACGCGCCCGAACAGTTCGCGGATAATCGCCATATCCATCGTAGCGCCTGCCGAAACGGAAGCCCGTTGGCCGGCGGCCGTGAAGAAACGGTTCTCGGGAGAAGTGCTTACCGGCGTAACCAGGTAACCCGCTTCATTTTCCGTAAGCCAGCCCATAAAGAACGTCGCGGCCCCCTTCATCAACGGATACGCCTCGTTGCGAAGGAAAGCGGTATCGCCTGTAAACCGGTAGTGCTCCCACAAATGGCTGCACAGCCAGCCTCCTACCATCGGCCAGAACGAAGCGGTAGGGTCGTTGTCGTTGGGGTAAGTTTCGCGCCAGATAGAACAGTTATGATGCCCCATCCAGCCGTCGAGCCCGTACATATCGCGGGCGGTTTCCGCGCCGTTCGCCGCCAGTTCGCGTATCAGCCGGAACAGCGGCTCGTGGCACTCGGAAAGGTTGGTTACCTCGGCCGGCCAGTAATTCATTTCGGTATTGATGTTCATGGTATACGCCCCGTTCCAGGGAGGAAGCACCTCGGCGTTCCAGATGCCTTGCAGGTTGAGCGGCTGTCCGCCGGGACGCGAGCCCGAAATCATCAGGTACCGCCCGTACTGGAACAACAGGGCCGCCAGGCCGGCATCGGGCTCGCGGTTAAACCGGCGCAACCGTTCGTCGGTAGGCAAGGCATTCTGTTCCGGCGTGGAAGGCAAATGCAAAACCACCCGGTTAAACAGAGCCGCATAATCCGCCTCGTGCCGGGCCTGTAACTCGGTCCAGGAACGCTGTGCAGCCGCTTCGAGCAAACCGGATGCCCGGCCGGAGGCGTCGACGCCTTCCCGACTCGGACTTTTATCGAACCCGTTATAACTGGTAGCCGCCGAAAGGAGAAACACCACTTCGTCGGCTTCTTTTACCATAATCTCGTTACCGCCGGAAGCGAGCGTTCCGCCGGTAACCCGTACCCGGAGCGCGGCGGAAAAATACATGCCCCGGTTGTCGATAGCGTCGCCGTACAATACACGTTCGTTCGTACGCCTTTTTCCGTCCGCATCGTACAATTCGGGATGTTTATGCGGGTCGCCCCAAGCTTCGATCTGTTCGAAAGTACGCCGCTCGGCATAGCCGGGCGCCTGCCCGTTCAACTCGAGCACTTCGGGCGATACCAGCCGCGACTTCGCCGTAGGATGTACCGAAGCCAGCCGCGCCGACAGGGAAAGCGCTCCTTTTTTACCGGCAGCCAGCCGAATGGCGATGACCTGGTCGGGATACGATGCGATGACTTCGCGCTCGTACCGCACACCGTTACAGGTATAGGCCACACGCACTGCCGACTCGTCGAGCGAGAGTTCGCGGGTATAATCCGTTACCTCGCCATGCGTAAACATACGAATATATAAATCGCCCAACGGCTGGTAGTTCTGGTGCAACCGTCCGAGCCAGTTTTTACGTACCAGTTCCTGGGCTTCGTCCTCGCGTCCTTCGCGCAGCAAACGGGTTACTTCGTCGTAGGCGGCGCGGACGGAAACAGCTTTATAGGCAGTGGAAGGTTCGCCGCTATACAGGGTATTTTCATTCAGCTGGAGATGTTCTTCGCCGGGGTCGCCGAACAGCATGGCGCCTAACCGGCCATTACCTATGGGAAGGGCTTCGTTCCAGTCGGCGGCTGGCGACGTGTACCACAAAACGGATGCGGGCGCTTCTGCCTGTAGCCGGCATACGGATGAAATAACGAAGCAATAGATAAGGAAGAGTCTGTGATTCATGGCATACTGTTTTTATCGGAGCGGAACGGATTCGTTCCGGGCGCTGACAGCACAGGGCTGCTATCCGGGCGGTAAATCTGCTGCCGCACCGGCCGGCCTGCATCGTCGGCGCTTTTCCGGGAAGCAAAATTAACGAATAGGAGCGATTGCTTTCTTACATTATTGTTTCAAAATAGTGTATTATCGTACGCCTTACCGTAAAAACAGGAGGTAAAGAGTGTATTTTCGGAACTATTCCGGCGGACGTACCGGCATTCATAGTTTACGCAGAGGCTGCGGAACCGCTACACAATTCGACGGACGAACCCGAACCGGCCGATAACTGTACCGTAGGAATGCCGGCCGGATTATTCGAGCCGCTCGATGGTTACGTCGGGGATTTGCTGCAACTGCAACAACAATTGCGACTCGTTGGTGGCTCCTTTCGCTTTCATCACGACCGATGCCTGGTAGCCTTCGCTCGTTCCTTCTTTCTTTTCCATCGAGTAGTTCATAATGATATATCCCTTTTTATGAATGGTGTCGATAATGCGGTTCACGGCTTCTTTTTGCGTGGTGCTGAAAACGAGCAAAAAGCTTTTCAGGCCGAGGTTCTTGAATACGTGGTTCAGCACTTCTAATCCGATGAGTGCCAACACGGTGGTGGCTATGCCTACTTCGTACATGCCGCCGCCGATGGCCAGCCCGATGCCGGCGGTAGCCCACAACCCGGCCGCCGTAGTGAGCCCGCGCACGAACTTCTTCTGGAGGATAATGGTACCGGCTCCGATAAAACCGATGCCGCTCACTACCTGCGCCGCCACCCGGCTGGGGTCTAATCCGATGCCGGCATGCCCCAACACGTCGCCGAAGCCGTGCTGGGATACGATCATAATGAGCGCGCTTCCCAGCGAAACGAGGAAATGGGTGCGGAAACCGGCTTCTTTGGCCCGGTATTCGCGTTCGAGGCCGATTGCGGTACCTAAAATACCGGCAACGACCAGCCGGAGGATAAAACTGCCAATCATATTCGTTAATTTGTAAACGAAACGGGCTTGTACGAAGGCTCGTTTCGTGTTTTTATTTATGTTGTTTGTTCTGACTGACAGAACAAGGGGTTCTTTTTCGCTCGCCGCGGAGGGGTCTGCCGACGGCTTCGTTTCTTTTGAAAAAGAAACGAAGGTAGAAAACTTCGCTTGCCGGCAAAGGCTGGCTTTTGCCTTGACGAGGTTTTCTCGCTCGCCGCGGGGCGTCTGCCGACGGCGCCTACCGGCGGTCTTCATTTCTTTGGCTTGAACCAAAGAAACGAAGCAAAGAAAGTTCAAGGGCTAACGCTCGTTCGCTAAAAATGGCACTCCACTCACTGAAG
>DBGBSM010000310.1:0-11254 GCA_048468815.1 Parabacteroides sp. | reverse complement strand
CGTGCCACGCCGCCCAACCGGGTATACTTCTTAGTGGCCGGAAACGAAAACAAGCTCACCTTTACCGGCAAAAACAATCCGGACGACGATGTGCACTGGACGCATATCACGGTAAGCTATTCGAAACTTACGGACGAGCTTTCGCTGAAAATCGACGATACGGAGCAAAAAACGAATCTCGGCGGTTTGTTCACCTCGCTCCGTTCGGTTAAAATTTCGTTCGGTGAAGTGCGGCATCCGCTGTTTTCTACTACCGACGTTGCGCCCATGACGTTGAAAGACATCCGGCTTACCCGTACCGGCGGCCCCACGTACCGGTGGCTGCTGGGCAAACACGGCGAAAACGAAGTGTTCGACGAAAACCGCGGACGCCGGGCTACCGCTATCCGTCCGGCATGGCTTATCGACCGCAAAGCCTGCTGGGAAAAAGAAACTTCGCTCGCCACGCCCCACCGGTACTTCTGGGCGTTCAACGAAAACAAATCGGAAATTTACCTGGCCGGCCCCCGGCGTTTGTACATTTATAATACCACGCTCCGGGAATTCACCGATACGGTGGACTACAAAAAGGGTTCGTGTTTTTATAGCAACGCCGCGCAACTTTTGTTCGACGCCGGCGCCGGACGTCTCTTATCGTACGAAATCGACTCGAACGCCGTTGAATGTTTCGATTTTGCACGGCACAGTTGGAAAGACCTGCATACTACGCCTTCTGCCCCCGATTTCTGGCATCATAACCGGTTCATTTCAGCCGCCGATTCTGCTTTATATTGTTTCGGCGGATACGGACATCACCGGTATAAAGGCTCGTTGAAAAGCTATTCGTTCGGAACCGGCCGCTGGAGCGAACAGGATTTGAGCCCGTTTGTGTCGCCACGCTACCTGGCGGCCTTAGGACAAGGAAAAGAAAAAGTATACTTGTTCGGCGGATACGGCAGCCCTACGGGCGAACAAGCGGTTTCGCCCCGTTACTTTTACGATTTGTACGAGATCGATCCGGCCCGGGGGCAGGTAAAGAAGAGATGGGAGTACGACAACCGGGGCGCCAGCTTCGTACAAGGCAATTCGATGGTAGTGAACGAAGAAGCGGGGTATTTCTACACGTTGTGCTATTCCAGCGAAAAATACCGCTCATGCATCTACCTCAACCGGTTCTCACTGGACAAGCCGGTCAAAACGGTACTGGCCGATTCCATTCCTTTCGTATTCAACGACACGGAGTCGATGTGCGACTTGTTCCTCGACAAAAAGAACGGCCGGTTCGTGGCGCTGGTCTTATCGCCCGGTTCGCAACAACAACACGAAATCGGCATTTATACGTTGGGGTATCCTCCCGTGCTCCATTCCGAAGTGTTCCAAACACGTCCTCGCCCGTACGGGTGGTACGCGGCCGGCGTTTTATCGGTTTCGGCTCTGCTGATAAGCACCTGCCTGCTTTACCGGAAAAGGCGGCGCATCCGAGCGGCCGTTGTACCCGGGAACGCAGGCGACTGTCGGGAGCATCCGGATTCGGGAACCGCCTCGTGCGCCGTAGCCCGGCCGGCCCCGCCGGAAGCCATCCGGAAAAAAGCCTCGTCGATTCTGTTGTTGGGCGGTTTCCAGGTAATCGGCAGGGAAGGGAACGATATTACCGGCTCGTTCACCCCTACGCTGAAGAATCTGTTGGTGTTGCTCCTGCTCCATCCGCTGGCCAGGCGCAAGGGGGTATCGTCCGAAATCATCATCGAGCGTTTCTGGTACGACAAGAACGGTGCGAGCGCCCGTAATAATTTAAGCGTAAACATCAAACGCCTCCGTTCGTTGCTGGAGCAAACCGGCCCGGTTCAAGTAACGCATACCAACGGGTATTGGACTATCGAGCTCGGCGCCGGAGTAACCTGCGATTACCGGGAAGCCTGCGAGGCGCTCGAAACGTTCCGGGAGCGTTCGTATACCTGTAGCCCCGGCGAAATCGCCCGCTTACTCGACCTGCTGGGCGCCGGCGCTTTACTGCCGAGTATCCGGAACGAATGGGTGGACGAATACAAAGCGCGGTATACCGACCTGGCCATCGAAACATTATGGAACCTACTGAACGGGGGTTCGTTTGCGGACGCCGACGAGCTGCGCCTCAAGATTTGCGACGTGCTGCTGATGTTCGATTCGCTTGACGAAGAGGGGATGGCGGAAAAGTGCCGCACCTTATACCGGTTGGGAAGAAAAGGGCAGGCCAAAAGCGTGTACGACACTTATTGCAAAAGCTACGCGGCCTTGCTTAATGCCGATTTCAAAATGCCTTTTTCCCAAATCATCCGCCAAGTCGATCCGGACCACAACGAGTGAACACAGAGGCACGGAGAAGAACATAAGAAAGAAAACCGGTTCGATTGCAAGCTGCTGCCAGCCGGTTGCCGGAAAACACCGTTTTATGATACAACCTGCAAAAGTATCTCTTTCGCCGGCGCCGAGGTGCCCGGGCAGCTTATGGAGCGGCCAGGGCGCTTCCCGGGCGAAGCGTTGAGCAGCCCACCCCGGGAGAGCGCGCAAAAGGCCACTATGTCCGGACGCCCCGTGCCGGCTGCCTGCCTTTGCTGAAAAGCAACGTTTTTTTCAAAGATTCTTTCCAAAAAGGTCGCCCGCCTCCTTATTTTAATCTGTTTTTAAGGCGATTTTAATAACGGCACCGCATATTTGTTCCGTCGCGCAAATACCCTGACAAAATAAAAATCCATTTAAAACAAATCACTTATGAAAAAACACGTACTGGCTCTACTCACCTGCTTTTGCCTCTCAACCGGCGCCTTCGGGCAGCAACACACGGTAAAAGGAAAAGTAACCGACCAAGCCGACCGCTCCCCCTTGCCGTCGGTAACCGTAACCGCCACCGACAGCCGGGGAAAGCAACACGGCGTGCTTACCGACACGGAAGGCAACTATTCCATCCGGATACCCGAAGGAGCCGTTACCCTGACATTCTCGTTCTTAGGAATGAAAGAAGTGACGGAAAAAATCGGGAACCGTGCCGTAATCGACGTTGCGATGCAAGAAAACGCCGTAGCGATGAACGAAGTAGTGGTAACCGCGCTCGGAATCAAGCGCGAAGCGAAAGCCTTGAGCTACGCTGCCCAAGGCGTAGCGATGGATGGCATTCTCGATGCCAAGAGTTCCAACCTCGTCACTTCCCTCTCGGGTAAAATCGCCGGCGTGCAAGTTACGCCCCCGGGACTCAATAACGGTTCGGCACGGATCATTATCCGGGGAAACAATTCCGTTACCGGCAACAACCAACCCCTGTTCGTGGTAGACGGCATGCCTATCGACAACTCCGACGGCGAAACCGGCAACCTCGACTACGGCAACGGAGCGGCCGACATCAACCCCGACGACATCGAAAATATCGAGGTGCTGAAAGGGGCGAACGCCGCCGCTTTATACGGTTCGCGGGCCGCCAACGGAGTCATCCTGATTACGACGAAAAAGGGGGGTGAGAAATTTAAAGTCGACCTCAATTCCAACTGCATGTTCCAAACCCTCGTCGAATTTCCCGAATACCAAAATGCGTACGGAGTAGGCACCAGCTTTTACATCGACAATAAAAACAACCCGCCCCTGTCGCAAACGAACTACCGCAGCTGGGGAAGCCCGATGATGGGACAAACGGTTATCGGGCTCGACGGAAAGCCGAAAGCATACCTTCCGCAACCCGGCAACGTAAAAGACTTTTACCGCACGGCAGCGGCTTTTACCAACTCCATTTCGGTGGAAGGTGGCAATAAAAAGATGCAGTACCGCCTTTCTTATACCAACAACCATTCGAACAGCGTGGTAGAAAACTTCAACATCGACGACAAATCGACCTTCAACCTGCGCCTCAACAACCGGTTCGCCGACTGGCTGAGCCTCGATTCGAAAATTACGTACGTAGACGACCGGGTACGCAACCGGCAATATTCCAAAAGCGATAACAAAAACCCGATGAACTCGTACGTACACATGGCGCGCAGCACCTCGCTGGAAGAATTGGCTACCTGGAAAGATGCCGGAGGAAACGAAACCGGCACGCACCGGAACTTCAGCAACCCGTACTGGATTATCCATGAAAACGAGAATAAAGACACGAAAAAGCGGCTTATCAGCTCGTTCGTACTGAAAATCGACTTTACCAAAGCCTTATCGCTCTCGGCAAAAGCCGGCATAGACACCTACCACTGGAACGGCTATACTTTCAATAATAAAGGCGGCATGAACGATGCCGACGGGCAAATGGAAACGTTTCAGCGCGAGCTGGAAAATTACAACCTGGAAGGCGTACTGAGCTATACCGGACGGTGGAGAAAATTCAGTTTCCTGGCTCATGCGGGAATTATCATGTACGGAAACAGCCAAACGAAATACGACCAGAAAATCAACTCGTTGTTGCAACCCGGCCTCGTTAATATTTCCAATTCGTCGGAATATCCTACCGATACGCAAGAGCTGAGCAAGAAAAAAATCAACTCCGTTTTCGGCGCCGTATCGGTGGGCTTCAACGATTACCTTTACCTCGACCTTACCGGGCGCAACGACTGGTCGAGCACGCTGCCGCCCCGGAACAACTCGTACTTCTATCCGTCGGTAGGAAGCAGCTTTATCTTTACCGATGCTTTCAAACTGGGCGGCTCCGTTTTGTCGTTCGGTAAAATCCGGGGTTCCTATGCCGGAGTAGGCAGCGATACGAGCCCGTACCGGGTATACGACAGTTACTCGTTCAACGGGATATTCAACGGCGCTACCTTAGCCTCGTTATCCGCCACGATGAACAATCCCGACCTCAAGCCGGAAAAAACGTACTCGTGGGAAGTAGGCGCCGACCTCCGCTTTTTCCGGGACCGTCTCGGAGTCGATTTCACTTATTATCACACTACTACCGAAAACCAAATTATCAATGCACAGCTTCCCACGTCGTCGGGATACCAGAAACGGTACTACAACGCGGGCGAAATACGGAACAAAGGAGTTGAGCTCACAGTATACGGCACTCCCGTAAAAACCGGCGCTTTTTCGTGGGATATTACCTTGAACTGGGCCAAAAACCAATCGGAAGTGGTAAGCCTCATCGAAGGCGTAGACCGTTTCCAAATCGGTAACTACTCGAGCTACATATATGTGTATGCCGAAGTGGGCAAGCCGTACGGATATATGCGCGGCTTAGGTGTGAAACGGCACGAAAACGGAAAGATGATCATGGAAGAGGGGGGCGGTTTGCTGATGAAAGACCCCGACAAGGAATTCGGCACTTCCACGCCCGACTGGGTAGGCGGCATGACACACACGCTCCGGTACAACGGGTTCGACCTCAGTTTCCTTATCGATGTAAAGAAAGGTGGAATCGTATATTCGGCTTCTACCGGCAAAATGCTCACGAACGGAATGACGGCGGAAACGCTTTTCGGACGCGACGCGTATTATATCCGAAAAGAAATCTGGGGCGAAAGCGACTCGGAACTTTCGGGAGGTGCCTGGTTCGATGCGGTATATGCCGACGGTTCTCCGGCCGATAAATTCATGAGCCCGCAGAGTTACGCCTACTGCAAGCCGAATTATGCCGAATTTACCCTGTACGACGCCTCGTACGTCAAGCTGCGCGAACTCACCTTCGGCTATACTTTTCCTAAGCGTTGGATCGACAAAATACGGCTGCAACGGCTCCGCCTGGCTTTCGTAGGGCGCAATCTGTGGACAATCCATAAAAACACGCCGCAGGGATTCGACCCGGAAGCGTCGCAAACTTCGGGCAACGGGCAAGGAATCGAAAACGGCTCCCTGCCGCCCTACGCCGTATACGGTTTCGACCTGAAATTAACTTTCTGAACCAAACGATAAATACGATTACCGATGAAAAAAATACATCTTTTATTTGCCTGTATGGCAGGAATGCTCCTGCCGGGCTGCTCGTTCACCGATTTCGGCGATTTGAACGAGAATCCCAACAACCCTGTCAAGGTAGAACCCGACTTTTTATTCGCCACAACCGTAAAAGAAGCCATGAACTTGTACGGCGGAGCGATGAACCGGGTGATATTTTTCAATTACACCCAACAATTTTCGGGATTCAACGGGAGCTGGCAACGATTCAATTACAGCGACAGCGAAAACAATGCGTACTGGAAAGCGGCGTATGTGTCGTGCCTGCAACCGGCCAACAAAATAGCGGAAAACTTTGCAGGCAATCCCGATTACCGTAACCGCGTACTCATCGCCCGGATATGGAAAGCTTATCTCGTTTCGCAAACTACCGCTTTTTACGGCCCGATACCGGTTACGCATGCGCTGAAGGGAACGCCCGATATTGCGTACGATTCGGAAGAGGCCATTTACACTTATCTGTTCGACGAACTGAAGACCTGCGCCGAAACGCTCGACCCGGACGGCGACCGCTATACCGCGACGTACGATTTGGTGTACGGGGGCGATGTGGCCAAATGGAAAAAGTTCGCCAACTCCTTACGGCTGCGCTTAGCCTTGCGCATCAAAAATGCGAACGAAGCGCTGGCCGAATCGGTAGCGAAAGAAATAATGGGTAACGACGAAAATACCATTTGCCGGGAAAACGAATCGGCTGTTTCGCACTGGGGCACTACCAGTCTGACCTGGAGCCCGTTATACGACCGGGTGGTATTTAACGAGCAGGCCAACCTGGCTACATTGCCCGTATTGTGCGAAACGATGGTGTACCATACCAAGCCTTACCGCGACCCGCGCCTCGCCGTTTACGGGCAGCCGGCTTCACAGGGGCCGTACAAAGGGGAATATTTCGGACAAAACATATCTTACGGTGGGCAGCCCGAGGGATTCCCTACCGAAGAAAACCCGCATAAAGGGCTGGCGCAGAAAGACTATTCCGCCATCGGCGAACGTTTTTTGAAACCGGATGCCGAATGGGTATTCATTTCGTACGCGGAAACCGCTTTGCTTAAAGCCGAAGCCGCTTATTACGGGTGGGGCGGCAACAAAACGGCCGAGCAATATTATTACGAAGGCATCGACGCTTCGTTTGCCAAATACGGACTGACCGCCCGGGCGGCCGCTTACAAGGAAACGCCGGGTATTCGCTGGGGAACGGCTTCGGATACGGAGGGCCGGGAAACCGAGTTTCAGGATTTCGCCCGGATTTGCAGCAGCGCAGTTGCAGCCGGCGATTATCTTCGCCAAATCGTGATGCAACATTGGCTGGCCATCCCGATGCAATGTGCCGATGCGTGGGAGTTGTTGCGACGCACGCAGTTACTCGAGTTTCAACCGATGTTTTCTTCGTACGAAGGCACCACGCTTTACATGCCCGACCGCTTGCCATATCCTGCCGACGAGTACCAGGCGAACGCCGCAGCGGTAAACCGCGCGGCGGCTACCCTGAACGGACGCGATTATCTGTTCACGGTTTTATCCTGGGGATTGCCGGCTAAAAAGAACCCTCGCCTGCCGGATGAATAACCGGGCCGTAACGACTACGCCGGCTTACCGGGCCGTTTATTCCTCCGGACGGTTCGTATCCGGCCTTATAAAACAGATTATCCTCGGGAAACGGACCTGCAAACCGGCTTCACGTTGGCTTATCCGGACGTGGCCGGATATAAAATCCCGTTATCGAAAAAACAATAAACCATACATATATGAAAACGATTTATTACTGTTTACTTGCCGTTCTTTGCCTATCGGGCGCTTGCTCTACCGACGAGCATTTGCCGGACGTAAGTCAATTTTATTATCCCATTCCCGATACCCCGTTAACGGAAACCGTTTACTCCGGGGCTTATTATTTCGCTTATAAAGCGAGCGACTGGGCAAAAGGGTATCCGGAAAAGCCGGAATTGGGCGAATACGATATTCTGGCTTCTCCCGGGCTGATGAGCCGGCAATTCGAATGGGCCGCCCTGGGGGGCCTGAGTTATTTCATTTTAAAATGGGACAACGCTGCGCCGGACGCGGCTTTACTGGCGCAATATGCCCGGTACTATACCCCGCAAGCCCCTAAAATGGTGATTTGCTACAACCTGGCCCACCTGAAAGCGACCGACGCTGCGCCGGTTGCCGGCGCCAAACTGGAGCAAATGATAAAGGAGTTGAAAAATCTGTATCACGAGCATTTTTCGAAGGAATATTATTTCACTGCCGGTAACCGGCCGGTAGTAATGATTACGTCGCTCGTACCCGCTTCGTCGCAGCCCGGAGCGGTCGATTTCGCTTCGGTAATGGCTGCTGTACGCGAAGCATTCGGTGAAATAGGCGTAGAACCGTACTTTATCGGTGAAATCACGACCGGATGGAAGGCGCCGCAGACTTATAAAAAGAATATATTGCCTATGGATGCGGTAACGCTTACCAGCTGGGCGCCCAACGATTACGACCGGAGTTATGCGTTTTGCTCGTTCAACGACATCAGTTGGAAAAACTGGTGCGATTCTACCTCGGCCTGGCAGGTAGATTATATTCCTTGTATCTTTCCGGCTTACAACGATTTGGTTTCCAATTCCAAATCGAAAAACCTGAAAGTGGAGCGGACGGATGCGTTTTTTACCGATTACTGCAATGTGGCCAAGCGGAATCTGGGAAACTGCCGGTTCGTTATCGTCGATTCGTGGAATGATTTCGGGAAGGGCAATACGCTGGAGCCGGCGGAAGGATACGGCACCCGGAGCCTGGAAGTGATGAAAAAACAATTGAGTATAAACTGACAAAAACAGAGAGTGATGAAAAAAACAGCCATACTTTTTTGGATAGGGATGCTAAGCTGGTACGGAACCGGCTACGCACAAAGCCAAAGTTTCCTTGTTTTGGGCGACATACACTACGATTTGCTCGAAAACCACGATATGAACTGGCTCGAAAAAAAGCCCGACGACCTGCGGCAGGTTACAACCGAATATACGCGGTTTACCCGCGATAACTGGCCGGTCTTCAGCCGGAAATTAAAAGAACGGGTCGCTACTTACCGGCCGGAAATAAAAGCCGTATTACAATTGGGCGACCTGTCGGAGGGGTTGGCCGGAAGCGAACGGAAAGCGGTGCAGATGGCGCAATCGGTGGTAAAGGCGGTAGAAGAAACAGGCCTGCCGGTACCCTGGATCATTGCTAAGGGTAACCACGACATTACGGGCCCGGGAGCGCCGGAGGCTTTTGACGGTTACTATATACCGATGTTCCGGAAACAATTGAACCGGAACGATATCGTTTCGGCCAATTATGCTCACCGGGTCGGAGATAATTTGTTCGTTTGTTTCGATCCGTGGGATAAATCGGCGGATGTGCTGGATGTGCTGGAAAAGAACCTCTCTTCGTCGGATGCCAAATATAAATTCGTGATGTTGCACGAACCGGTGATTCCGGTAAACGAACGTTGCTGGCATGTATTCCGCCATTCGCCTCAGAAGCGGGAACGGCTGCTCGGAATCATTGCCCGGAATAAAGCCGTGGTATTGGCGGCGCACATGCATCTGTTCGCCATCGTCAAGCGGGAAACGCCTTACGGGCCTATCGTGCAGGTGATGTGTAACAGCGTAGTAAAAGAGTTGAAACGGGAAACGGCCGGCCGTACGCTCACCCGTTTCGGTTCCTGTCTTGCCAAAGAACGCCCGGACTGGCAGCCGGCTTCGATGGAAGAACGGGTAAAATGGCTGGACGAAGAAACGCCTTTCGTTTCTTATTTTAAGCAGCAGGATTTGCCGGGATACGGTATTTTAACTACGGATGCGGAAAAAGGAACACTGTTTTTCGAATACTATGCGGCTATGGGCGACGCTCCTTACGAGCGAATCTGTCTTTCCGATTTGTTGAAATAAAAGGCAACCGCAGAGAAAAGCCATGAGAAAACTTGTTTATGCAGGGTTATTGGCAATAGCTTGCTGGCAAAACGAAGGCGGATGCCAAACGCGACAATCCGTGCAATGCAGCGTGCAATCACCAGCTTCGCACCGGGTAAAATCGTTCGATTCTTACGAGGGATTAGTGATGTGCGGATACCAGGGTTGGTTCAATACACCGGCCGACGGAGCGGAACGGGGTTGGGTTCACTACGGGAAAAACGCCCGGTTCGAACCGGGTGCCTGCACCATCGACTTATGGCCCGATATGGCGGAATATGACCGGAAGTACGAAACTCCGTTCCGGATGGCCGACGGAAGCCGGGCATACGTCTTCAGCTCGTACGACGAATCGACCGTCGACCTCCATTTCCGGTGGATGCAGGAATACGGTATCGACGGGGCTTTTCTGCAACGTTTCGTCGTCACGTTAAAAACGGAAAGCGGCCGGGAACATGCCTGCAAGGTTCTGAACTCGGCTTTGAAAGCGGCCCGGAAATACGGACGTGCCATCGCCGTAATGTACGATTTATCGGGAATGCAACCGGGCGACGAGGCTATTCTGGAAGCAGACTGGCGATTTATTTGCCGCACGTATGGAGTAAACTGCCGGCAGCGGTATCCGGTTTATTTGTTTCATAACGGGAAACCGCTGGTAGCCGTGTGGGGGGCCGGGTTCAACGACAACCGGAAATACGGGCCGGAAGAGGTGCGGAAAATAACGGATTTTCTGAAAGCGGATTCGTGTGCGATTCAACTGGGCGTGCCGGCTCATTGGAGGGAACTGACGGGCGACTGCCTTCCCGACACGGCTTTACACCGGCTTTTAGCGAATGCGGATATTGTCCACCCTTGGTTCGTAGGAAGATACGACGAGCCGAGTTACGCTGATTTCCTGCCGCTACTCGAAGCCGATATGCAGTGGTGTCGCTCACACGGCAAAGCGTATGTTCCTACCCTGTTCCCGGGTTTCAGTTGGCATAATATGCACCCGGAAACCCGGCTCGACGCCATTCCCCGGAACGGGGGCCGCTTTTTCTGGAAACAGGCGGTCGGCGCTATACAAACAGGATGCCCCATGCTGTACATAGCCATGTTCGACGAAATAGACGAAGGGACGGCCATTTTCAAATGCACCCGTGAAGCGCCCACAGGCAAAAGTCCGTTCGTAACTATCGGGAAAACGCTTCCCTCCGACCATTACCTGTGGTTGGCCGGACAGGCCGGACGCCTGCTGCGAAAAGAAATCCGGGCGTCGCAACAGATTCCCCGGCGCCTGAATCTCTCACAGTAAATAGCCGGGAAACCCAGCTATGCCTGACGATGCACTTCTTCGTCTGTATTCCGCCACAGCATCCCCGGCAGGGAATCGCCTCCTGCTTAGCGGACTCGTTCTCCGGGTCGATACGTTCCTCTTTCTCATCCCGGCACGGAAGCAC
>DBGBSM010000309.1:0-3246 GCA_048468815.1 Parabacteroides sp. | reverse complement strand
TAATAAGATAGTATGAAAACACTGGAAAGATTAGTTGCAGAAAAACTATT
Source organism: Parabacteroides sp. (assembly GCA_048468815.1). GTDB lineage: Bacteria > Bacteroidota > Bacteroidia > Bacteroidales > Tannerellaceae > Parabacteroides_B. The sequence goes on along the minus strand of DBGBSM010000309.1, from coordinate 3,196 downwards.
AAAAATCAAAGCTGTAAAATTGCAACCCGCTAATCCGTTTACCTGGGCTTCCGGTTGGAAATCTCCGATTTATTGCGACAACAGAAAAACCCTTTCATATCCGTCGGTACGTAGCTTCATCAAAGTGGAACTGGCCCGTACCATCCTCGAAAAATACGAAAACGTAGACGCTATCGCCGGGGTAGCTACAGGCGCCATCGCCCAAGGGGCGTTAGTAGCCGACCTGTTAGGGCTTCCGTTCGTTTACATCCGCGCCACGCCGAAAGACCACGGGCTCGAAAACCTCATCGAAGGCGAACTGAAACCGGGCTCGAAGGTAGTGGTTATCGAAGACCTGGTTTCTACGGGAGGCAGCAGCCTGAAAGCCGTGCAAGCCGTACGGAACTTCGGATGCGACGTACTGGGCATGGTAGCCATCTTTACGCACGGATTCCCGGTAGCGACGGAACAGTTCAAGGAAGCCAAAGTAACGCTTACCACGCTGAGCAATTACGATGCGGTAATCGAAGAAGCGGTTCGCACCGATTACATCGACGAAGCGGAAATCGCTACCTTGCAGGAATGGCGCAGAGACCCGGCGAACTGGAATCCCAAAAACTAACGATACTTTTCAGATTATGACAGATTTCGTTAGCGAAGTAAAAACCATTCCTTACAGCGGGGAACGGGTTTTTACGATGTTGGCCGATTTAACCAACCTGGAACGGGTGAAAGACCGTATCCCACAGGATAAAATCAAGGACTTCGAGTTCGACAAGGATTCGTGCAGCCTGTCGGTAGACCCGGTAGGTAAAATCACTTTCCGGATTATCGAGCGCGAGCCCCATAAAACCGTGAAGTTCGAAACCACGAACTCACCTGTACCGTTAACGGTTTGGATACAACTGAAAGAAGTGGCGCCCGACGATACCCGCATGAAGATGACGGTACGGGCGGAGCTGAATCCGTTTATCAAATCGATGGTATCGAAACCGTTACAGGAAGCAGTGGATAAATTGTCGGCAGCGATTGCCGTATTGCCTTACTAAACAAAACAGGATGGGACAAAAACTTTGGGAAAAGAATGTCGAGGTAAACGCCGAAGTCGAAAAATTCACGGTCGGGAAAGACCGGGAAATGGACTTATACCTGGCTAAGTACGACGTGCTCGGCTCGATGGCGCACATTACCATGCTCGAAAGCATCGGGTTGCTTACGCCGGAAGAGCTCCGGGTACTGCTGGCCGAGTTGAAGAACATTTACGCCGTTATCGAAGCCGGGGGATTCACCATTGAAGAAGGGGTGGAAGACGTTCACTCGCAGGTGGAACTGATGCTGACGCGCCGCCTGGGCGATACCGGCAAGAAAATACACAGCGGACGCTCGCGCAACGACCAGGTATTGCTCGACCTGAAGCTGTTTACCCGCGCCAAGATACAGGAAATCGTTTCGTCGCTTTCGCACCTGTTCGATACGCTCGTTACCCAAAGCAACCGGTACCGAGCGGTATTGTTGCCGGGCTACACCCATTTGCAAATCGCGATGCCTTCGTCGTTCGGACTTTGGTTCGGCGCCTACGCCGAAAGCCTGGTCGACGACTTGCAACTGCTCCAGGCCGCTTATAAGATATGCAACCGCAACCCGTTGGGCTCGGCGGCCGGCTACGGTTCTTCCTTCCCGCTCGACCGGCAGCTCACTACCGATTTATTGGGATTCGGCTCGATGGATTACAACGTGGTATACGCCCAGATGGGACGGGGCAAAATGGAACGCACCGTCGCATTCGCCTTAGCCGGCATCGCGGCCACCCTTTCGAAGATGGCTTTCGACGCCTGCCTGTTCAACAGCCAGAATTTCGGATTCATCAAACTACCCGACGAATTTACTACCGGTTCGAGCATCATGCCGCATAAAAAGAATCCCGACGTATTCGAGCTCACACGCGCCAAGTGCAACAAGCTCCAGGCATTGCCTACCGAAATCACCCTGATTTCGAACAACCTGCCGTCGGGGTATTTCCGCGACCTGCAAATCATCAAGGAAGTATTCCTGCCCGCTTTCGACGAGTTGGACGACTGCATCCGCATAGCCGACCGGATGGTAAGCAGCCTCCGGGTAAACGAGCATATCCTCGACGACGACAAATACGCCTACCTGTTCAGTGTGGAAGAAGTAAACCGGCAGGTATTGGCCGGCGTACCGTTCCGGGATGCGTACAAGCAGGTGGGGCTCGCTATCGAGGCCGGGAAGTTTACCGCCGATAAAAACATTTGCCACACGCACGCAGGCAGTATCGGCAACCTGTGCAACGATTGCATTTCGGCGTTGAAACAGCAGGTAATCGACGGCTTTGCCTTCGATGCCGTTAACGAAGCGGAAAAGCGGTTGATTGGGTAAAAAACGGCCCGGGAAAGCAATTTTCCCGGGAAAATAATTGCAAAAATCAAAAACTTCTTTACCTTTGCACACGCAAAACAGAAAGTACTGCGGAAGTAGCTCAGTTGGTAGAGCATAACCTTGCCAAGGTTAGGGTCGCGGGTTCGAGTCCCGTCTTCCGCTCCAGGCTGCCCGAATGGTGGAATCGGTAGACACGAAGGACTTAAAATCCTTTGGCCATTGCGGCTGTGGGGGTTCAAGTCCCCCTTCGGGTACGAACCCGGTGCCCAGTAACAGGAGTATCGGGTTTTATTTTTATTATCAGGCGGAAGTAGCTCAGTTGGTAGAGCATAACCTTGCCAAGGTTAGGGTCGCGGGTTCGAGTCCCGTCTTCCGCTCTCGGAAGCGCCGGTACAACAGGCGTTGCTACCAGATAAAAAGGCTGTCTCAACGTAAAAATCGAGACGGCCTTATTTATTTAACCGGCCATTCGAACGTATACCGCTCCCCTTGTTTTAGCCCTGATTCGCAACCATGCAGGATAAAAACGAGGGATTTTTTTTTGAATACAGCCCCTTTTTTAGCCCCGCTTTGCAACCGTGCCGGGCAAGGACAAGGGAATTTATTTTAATACCGCCTCTTTCCATTGTTTCCTAACCGCATTTAAAAACAGGCCGCCGCCGGTAGTTACCCCGCTTATTCCGGCAGCGGGATTAACCTTCCGTTCGTTCTTTTTTGCCGGTAAAATCGGTTGCCGCCGTCGGCGGCAATAAAAACGGCGTCGGCGGCAATATTGCCGGCGACGGTGGCAAGTTTGTCGGCGACGCCGGCAACCCAAACC
>DBGBSM010000308.1:0-16621 GCA_048468815.1 Parabacteroides sp. | reverse complement strand
AGCAGCCAAAGCGGAAGAAAGTGCTGTCGAAGCACCGGAAGCAACCGAAGCGCCGGCAGAAGGAAGTGCGGAATAATCACGACGTCACAACTAAAAATAAAAAAGAGATTCATTCACATGAGTCTCTTTTTTTTTATCCTTTTACCTCGGCAACCATTTCTTTTGCGTGTTTGTTCTTTCTCATATAAAAAAGAACGATATGACAGCAAAAAGACAAATAAATAAAACGACCGTTTCGCGGCTCGATCTAAACAAATATATGGGTTGCTGGTACGAAATCGCCCGGTACCGGCATTGGTTCGAGCGGCATCTGGTAGGCGTTACCGCCCGTTACACCCTGCAAAGCGACGGCTCGATCGAAGTGCTCAACAGCGGATATAAAAACAACTTCCGCGGCAAATTCAAACAAACGAAAGGCAGAGCCAAGATGCCCGACCCCAATCAACCGGGGAAACTCAAAGTATCCTTCTTCCTTTGTTTCTATTCCGACTACTACATCCTCGAACTCGACGAGCTGCATTATACGTATGCCCTGGTAGGCAGCAAATCCGACTGTTTCCTGTGGATTTTGAGCCGTACCCCCTCCCTGCCGGAGAAAACGTTGAATTACCTGCTCGACAAAGCCAAAGCGCGTGGATACGATACTTCCTGCCTGAAGTGGACAGAGCAAAAAAGCGAAGCTTCTTCTTAAAAAAGATTGCGTCCCTGTTCTCTATATCCGCTATATAATTAAGGATATGTAAAAAACATCAACAAGTGTCGGGCAGATTTCCTTTCTGCCCCCACCTTCCGCGTAAAAACAAATCCGCTAAAAACAACTGATTCATAACGAACCTTTTACCCTATACATACACGATATTCCACCGAACACCCGAACTTCTTCAAAAGTTTTTCCAGTTTCTTTCCGGCAATATTTAGTTTCAATATAAACCAATCGCATAGCTATCGGAAAGTTGGTGATTTCAAGATTATTTCGCACCTTTGCACATCCGAAAACAAGGGCGAGGAAAAGGATTGTAAAACACCGTTTCGACCGGCAGGCAAAATGACCGATGTGCACCCTGCAGAGAGCGCAATCCGCTCCTTCTACTTTAAACCGGCAGATTAATCAATGATTCCTATAAATTTGGGCAATATAGTTAAAGTATGAAAACGCAAATCAGTAGATTCCTCATTACACAGTCTACGCGAATCGCTTTATTCGCGGCAGGACTTTCTTTGTTTGCATGCGGCGGCAAAGAGCAGACACACGGCAACTCTGTGAAAGAGTATGCAGTAATTACATTAGAACCGGCCAAGACAGAACTGAAAAGTACGTATCCGGTTACGATCAAAGGGAAACAAGACATCGAAATCCGTCCGAACGTATCGGGTTTCATTACCCGGCTATGCGTAGACGAAGGCTCGGTAGTACGCAAAGGGCAGCCTTTGTTTATCATCGACCAGGTTCCGTACCAGGCCGCCCTGAAAGTGGCCGAGGCGAACGTAAACGTAGCCCGGACGAATGTGGCGACTTCCGAGCTCACCTTCAAGAATAAACAGGAATTGCACCGGAAAAATATCATCAGCGACTACGAACTGCAAATGGCCGAGAACGACCTGGCCAGCAAAAAAGCGCTGATGGCCCAAACCGAAGCGCAATTGGTAAATGCCCGCAACAATTTGTCGTACACCACCGTGGCAAGCCCGTCCGACGGTATCGTAGGCACGATACCTTACCGCGAAGGCAGCCTGGTAAGCCCCTCTATACAAACGCCGTTGACAGTGGTTTCGAATATCAAGGAAATGTACGTATATTTCTCGATGACTGAAAAACAACTGTTAGGGTTGGTTCGCGAAGGAGGTACGGTAAAGGAAATACTCGACAAAATGCCGGAAGTGCAACTTCAGTTGGCCGACGGCAGCTTATATCCGGAAAAAGGAAAAATCGAAACCGTAAGCGGCGTAATCGAGCAATCCACCGGGGCGGTAAGCATGCGCGCCACTTTCCCGAACGACCATAACATCCTTCGTAGCGGCGGCACCGGCTCGGTGATGTTACCTTATACCGACAACCAGGCCATCCTGATTCCGCAGAAAGCGACATTCGAAGTGCAGGATAAAAAGTTCGTCTACACAGTGCAACCCGATAACACGGTGAAGAACACCGAAATATCCGTTCTTACACTCGACGACGGACAAAACTATGTGGTTACGTCCGGACTGAAAGCCGGCGATAAAATCGTGATCGAAGGGGTGAACGCCCTGCGCGACGGAATGACCATCCAACCGATTACGCCGGAACAATCGGCCGCCATGGTAAAAGCCATGAGCCAACCCCGGCCGGCCGGCGCTACCCGTTAATTTTTTTATAAACCCGACAGAAACAGGAAACCGGCATGCCGCCTCCCGTAATCCGGATAAACGGCCGTGCGGGTTCCGAATGGCCCCGAAGCCATAAAAATAAATGACGTTCTTATGAAATTAGACAGATTTATAAACCGCCCGGTACTTTCCACGGTGATCTCCATCTTCATCGTAATCCTGGGAATATTGGGGTTGATATCGTTGCCCGTAACGCAATATCCGGATATCGCCCCGCCCACCATCCAGGTAAGCACCTCGTACCAGGGCGCCAACGCCCAAACGGTGTTGAACAGTGTGATCGCTCCGCTGGAAGAACAAATCAACGGGGTGGAAAACATGATGTACATGACGTCGACCGCCACGAATACCGGCGACGCCACCATCCAGATTTATTTCAAACAAGGTACCGACCCCGATATGGCTGCGGTAAACGTGCAGAACCGGGTTGCCAAGGCGCAGGGATTTCTGCCGGCCGAAGTAACGCAGGTAGGTGTGATTACCAGCAAGCGCCAGACGAGTATGCTGATGGGGTTCTCCATTTATTCGTCGGACGACCGCTACGACATCGGATTTATCGAGAACTATGTAAAAATCAACCTGATTCCCGAAGTACAACGTGTACCCGGTGTGGGTGATGCCATGGTATGGGGTTCGGATTATTCGATGCGTATCTGGCTGAAGCCCGATGTAATGGCCCAGTACAAACTGATGCCCCGCGACGTTACCGCCGCGCTGGCGGAACAAAATATCGAAGCGGCTCCCGGACAATTCGGCGAGCAAGGTAACCAGTCGTTCCAGTACGTGATGCGGTATAAAGGCCGTTTGCAAACGCCCGAGGAATTCGAGGATATCGTAATCCGCGCCACGCCGGAAGGCGAAGTGCTGCGACTGAAAGACATCGCCAGCATCGAGTTGGGCCGTTTAACCTACGGGTTCTCCAACAAGGTGAACGGCCACGCGGGGGTAACCGCCATCGTGTTCCAGACCGCCGGCTCGAATGCTACGGAAATCATCAACGACATTACCAAGCTGCTGGAAGAGTCGGAAAAGAACTTTCCTCCGGGATTGAAGGTCGACATTTTGTTAAATGCCAACGACTTCCTGTTCGCCTCGATCCACGAAGTAATCAAAACGCTTATCGAAGCGTTCATCCTGGTATTTATCGTGGTATATATCTTTTTGCAGGATATGCGTTCTACGCTGATTCCGGCTATCGCGATTCCGGTTTCGCTTATCGGTACGTTCTTCCTGCTGTATGTAATCGGGTTCAGCGTGAACCTGTTAACGCTCTGCGCCCTGGTGCTTGCCATCGCGATTGTGGTGGACGACGCCATCGTGGTGGTCGAGGGAGTGCATGCCAAGCTCGACCAGGGATACAAATCGAGCAAGCTGGCCGCCATCGACGCCATGAACGAACTGTCGGGCGCCATTTTGTCGATTACACTGGTGATGATGTCGGTGTTTATTCCCGTAAGTTTCATGACGGGTACATCCGGTACGTTCTACCGCCAGTTCGGGTTAACGATGGCCATCGCCATCGGCTTGTCGGCCCTGAACGCCTTGACGCTGAGCCCCGCCTTGTGCGCCCTGTTCCTGAAACCGCATGCCGAAGGCGAAGAGCATAAAAAGCAAACCTTTATCAACCGGTTCCATACGGCGTTCAATGCCGCCTACGACGCGACACTCAAGAAATACAAAAACGGCGTGCTATTCTTTATCCATCACAAATGGGTTTCGTTCGCAGCCGTAGTGGTAAGTATCGTAGCGCTCGTATTTTTGATGAATATCACCCCTTCGGGCTTGGTTCCGAACGAAGATACGGGAACGATTTTCGCCGTAGTGGATATGGCGCCGGGCACCTCGATGGAGCGGACGGAAGCGGCCTTGAACAGCATCGACAGCATTATCGCCGCCAACCCCGCCATTCGCAGCCGTACGCAGGTTACCGGATACAGCTTCCTGGCCGGCCAGGGTAACTCGTACGGTACGTTTATCTGTAAGCTGAAAGACTGGGACGACCGGAAGAAGGGCGAAGACCTGAACACCACCATCGGTACGTTGTACGTACAAGCCAACACGGCCGTAAAAGACGCCCGGGTGTTGTTATTCGCACCGCCTATGATTCCGGGATACAGTATGACGAACGGATTCGAATTCAACTTGCAGGACAAAACCGGCGGCGACCTGGATCATTTCTTCGGAATCGCCCAGGAATTCATCGCCAAGCTGAACGAACGGCCGGAAATCGCTGCCGCCCAGACTTCGTTCAACCCCACCTTCCCGCAATATATGATCGACATCGACGCAGCCAAGTGTAAACAGGCCGGTATCAGCCCGGGCGACATCCTCACTACACTGCAAGGATATTACGGCGGTTTGTACGCTTCGAACTTCAACCGGTTCGGTAAGTTGTACCGGGTAATGATACAGGCCGATCCGGAGTACCGTATCAGTCCGGAAACACTGAACAGCATCAAGGTGCGCAACGGAAACGAAATGGCGCCTATCTCGCAGTTCATGACGTTACGGAAAATCTACGGTCCCGACAACATCAAGCGTTTCAACATGTTTACGGCTATCAGCGTGAACGGTTCGCCGGCGCCGGGATACAGTTCGGGACAGGCTATCCAGGCCATCGAAGAAGTAGCGGCCGAAGTATTGCCTCCGGGATACGGTTACGAATATTCGGGTATGACCCGTGAAGAGCAGAGTGCCGGAAGCGGCACGACGGCGATTATCTTCGCCCTCTGTCTGATATTCGTATACTTGCTGTTGAGTGCCCAGTACGAAAGCTACATCTTGCCGCTTGCGGTAATCCTTTCCATTCCGTTCGGATTGGCGGGCAGCTTTATTTTCGCCCAGTTGATGGGAGTGGAAAATAACATCTACATGCAAATCGCCTTGATCATGTTGATGGGATTGCTTGCGAAGAACGCTATCCTGATCGTGGAATTCGCACTCGACCGGCGTAAAATGGGTATGAGCATTACCTGGGCCGCCGTATTGGGAGCCGCCGCCCGTTTACGGCCTATCCTCATGACCTCGTTGGCCATGGTAGTAGGTTTGCTGCCGCTGATGTTCGCCCACGGCGTAGGCGCCAACGGGAACAGTACGCTGGGTACCGGCGCCGTAGGCGGCATGTTTATCGGTATGATTTGCCAGATATTCATCGTTCCGGCCTTGTTCGTGGCATTCCAGTACTTACAGGAAAAAGCACGGCCGATGGAATGGGAAGACCTCGACAACAGCGACCTGCAAACGGAAATCGACCAATATGCCAAAATAAAATAGGGAATCACCATGATGAAGAAACAACTTATATATTTAATGTGTGCGACTGCGTTGTTAAGCAGTTGCCACATTTACAAATCGTACGACCGCCCGAAAGACATCGACACCGACGCGCTGTACCGCGACCCGGCCTCGGCCACCGATACGCTGGCCGCCGATACGGCCAATATCGGAAACCTGCCGTGGGAAGACGTGTTCCGCGACCCGAAATTGCAGGCGTTGATTGTAAAGGGGCTGGAAAATAACGTAGATATGCAAAGCGCTGTTTTGCGGGTGGAGGAAGCGAAAGCGCTGCTCACGGCAGCCCGCCTGTCGTTCCTGCCGTCGCTTAACCTGGCGCCGGAAGGAAGTATCAGCAGTTTCAACCATTCGAAAGCGACCAAAACATATCAGTTGCCGGTAGTGGCGAGTTGGGAAGTCGATTTGTTCGGGAAACTGCTCAACGGCAGCCGGGACGCACGGGCCACCCTGCTCCAGAGCGAAGCCTACCGGCAAGCGGTACGCTCGCAGTTGATTGCGGGTATCGCCAACACCTACTATACCTTGTTGATGTTAGACCGCCAGTTAGCCATCAGCGTAGAAACATCGGCTATCTGGAAAGAAAACGTACGGGCGATGGAGGCTATGAAAGAAGCCGGGATGACTACCGAGGCGGCCGTAGTACAAAGCAGAGCCAACTATCACCAGGTGGAAGCCTCGCTGGCCGACTTGCGCCGCCAGATACGGGAAACGGAAAACGCACTGTCGGTATTATTGGCCGAAGCTCCGCAAACCATCGACCGGGGTACGCTCGAAGAACAGGAGTTACCTACCGACCTGGCAGCCGGCGTTCCGTTACAGTTGCTCGAAAACCGGCCGGACGTGAAAGCGGCCGAAATGGCGCTGGCCAGTGCGTATTACGTGACCAACCAGGCACGGTCGGCCTTTTACCCGCAAGTCAACATTACCGGCTTGCTGGGCTGGACGAACAATTCCGGCGTGGGTATCGTGAATCCGGGCAAACTGATTCTGTCGGCCGTAGGGTCGTTGGCACAACCCATCTTCAACCACGGCAAACTGATTGCCAACCTGAAGGTGTCGAAGGCGGAAGAAAAGATTGCGCAAATGAATTATCAGCAAACCATCCTGAATGCCGGACGCGAAGTAAGCGACGCCTTGTATTTGTATGATGCGGCCGACAAGAAAATGACGGAGCATGCCTTACAGGCTGACGAACTGGAAAAAGCGGTGGAATATACTCAGGCGTTGTTCCACTCGGGACAGGCCACTTACCTGGAAATCCTTACGGCGCAACAGTCGTTGCTGGGCGCCCGGTTAAACGAAGTATCCGACCGGTTCCAGCGTATACAGGCGGTTATCAACCTGTACGAAGCTGTGGGCGGCGGTAGAGAATAATAACTTTTAAATTGAATAAAACGATGATAAGTCCGTTAGCGTATGTCGATTCGAGAGCCGTAATCGGGAAAAATGTAACCATCCACCCGTTCGCTTATATCGACAAAAATGTGGAAATCGGCGATAATTGCGAAATCATGCCGTACGCCAGCCTGATGAGCGGCACCCGGATGGGTAGCGGAAACCGGGTTTTCCAGGGAGCCGTAATCGCTGCCGAGCCGCAGGATTTCTGTTTCAAGGGCGACGACACGGTTGCCGTAATCGGCGATAACAATGTAATCCGCGAGAATGTGGTGATCAACCGGGCCACCACTCCGGAAGGACAAACGGTAATCGGAAACGGAAATTTCCTGCACGAAGGGGTGCACGTTTCGCACGATACCCGCATCGGCAACAATTCCGTATTCGGCTACGGCAGCAAAATCTCGGGTAACTGCCGGGTGGAAGATTACGTGATTTTCGGCGGTAACGTGCTGATGAGCCAAGGATGCCGGGCAGGCGCCTGGTCGATGGTGCAAACCGGTTGCCGTTTCCGGAACGATATTCCGCCCTACATCGTAGCAGCTAAGGAACCGACCACGTATTACGGGGTAAACGCCACCGTGATGCTGCACGAAAAATACTGCGACGAAAAGATTGTGAAGCACATCGGACATGCTTACCGGATTATTTACCAGGGAAACACCAGTATTTACGACGCCCTGCTGATGATTAAAGACCAGGTACCGATGAGTCCGGAAATCGAACACATCTTAGCGTTCGTTTCGGAGTCGAAACTCGGAATTATCAAATAAGCGGATTTTCCGGAATGCCGTAAACGACCTGCGGCGGACACGCCGGCGAACAGATTCGCCCGGAAGGTTCGTTCTCCGAGGGTCGCCATACCGACCAAATAGCGTATCCTGCCGTTAAGAAAAAGCCGGCAGGGTACGCTATTATTTTTCCTCCCCAGCCGCTTAAACGATACACGCACGTTACAGCTGCCAATCGGGTTTACAGGCACACAAAAGAAGAAATCGCCAGCCTCCCGGTAAACATGTTGTTTTTATGGATTATTTCCGTTACTTTTACCGCCGACAACATAGAAAATAAACTGAATATGGAAACGAAACTTCAGATTTCGGAAGTGTTTACCACTTCGTGGAAAGCCGTCAAATCCCAGATTTGGGTATTGGTAGGCTTATTTGTAGGATATACGATTTTGTCGATGATTATCAGTTCGTTCACCACCCCTCCCACTCCGGCCAATCCGTACGACATGCAATGGGGACGGTTCGGAATAGCGTATCTGATTTCCCTGATAATCGGCGGCTTGTTCATGTTAGGCTACCTGAAAAACCTGTTTCAGACGTTAGACGGCATCGAACCGCAGTTTTCCGCTTACGGACAGCAGGCGCGTAAAATCGTTACTTACATTTTAACCGCCCTTTTGTACGGCATCATCGTAGCGGTAGGGCTTATTTTCTTTATCATCCCGGGCATTTATTTCGCCATCCGGTTACAGTTCGCCCCGGCTTTTATCGTGGAAGAAAATACGGGCGTAATCGATTCGCTGAAAATGAGCTGGAACATTACGAAAGGAAATATAGGGCAACTGTTTTTATTATGGCTGGCCATGATGGGTATCTGCCTCGTCGGTTTTATCGTATTGATTATCGGTATCTTCGTTGCGGTACCGGTTATCTATATGATGTATTGCTATACTTTCCGCAAATTGTATCCGAACCCGTTGGCGTTGCCAAACGAAGAAGCCGGAACAAGCACTTATGCACAGTAATCCGGCTAAACAGTATAATACGTAAAACACAAAGACACAGAGTTTAATCGTTCGTAACCGACTATTCTCCGTGTCTCTGTGTTTTTATTATTCCCGCATTTTTATAGGTAAGTATCGACCACGCCGCGCCAATCTTCCCCGTCTTTGGGCTGGTACACTTGTATGCCGAACCGGGCGGCCGCTTTTACATTGGCCTCGCCGTCGTCGAGAAATAGGGTTTCGGCCGGATTCACGCCCGAGTCTTTCAGCACATAATCGAAAATATCCGGGTTCGGCTTAAACATTTTCATCTCGTACGAAGCGTACAGTTTGTCGAAGTAATCGGTAATCGGCCTGCCCGCCGGCGAAAAAGCCGCACTCCGCGCCCAGTTCATGATAAACGGGTTGGTATTGCTCAGCAAAAACACCCGGCATCTCTGCCGCAACTTCAGAATATACTCCAGCTTGTAAGCCGGCACTTCCCGGATAAATCCGAGCCATCCGTGCGCAATCGTATCGTACGACAATTCCCTGCCCGCCAGTTCGCTCAACTTCGAACGGAACGCTTCGGCATCGAGCGTACCGTCTTCCACTTGCAGAAAGATACCGTTCTGGCGGTACGCATCCAGCATGTTACCCGCATCCGCAATGCCCATCGCCACGAAACGGGATACCGCCTGCTGGCGGTCGAGATGGAGCACAACGCCCCCTAAATCGAATATTACATTCTTTACCTTGTTCATATACAGCTTCTTTGTCCGGTTAATCCGGTATCTTGGTTTGTTGTTCTTCCAGGTACGCACGGAAATCTTTCCGTATCTCGTCGATCTCTTCCACGAAATAAGGGTCTTTTACCTTTTCTTTTACAGCAGCGTAATACGCTTCGATAGCCGCCAGGGCACACACGTCCTGCCCCCGCAGCACGAAATAAGGCTCGTCTTTCTCCACGCATTGCTTGATCATCACGATCGGATTCTTCATTTTTTCTTACGTTTTAATTCATCCTTCACGAAAGGAGCGGTATAACTTTTCTTACATTTCGCCAGTTGCTCGGGCGTACCGGTAAACAATACCTGCCCCCCGTTCCGTCCGCCTTCCGGCCCCATGTCGATCAGGTAATCGGCGCTTTTAATCACATCCAGGTTGTGCTCGATTACGATCACGGTATTGCCTTTATCCACCAGCTTGTTCAGCACGCCCAGCAACACGCGGATATCTTCGAAATGCAACCCGGTGGTAGGCTCGTCGAGGATATAAACCGTTTTGCCCGTATCACGCTTGCTCAGCTCGGTAGCCAGCTTGACCCGCTGGCTCTCGCCGCCCGACAACGTAGTGGAAGGCTGCCCTAACTTGATATACCCCAGCCCCACATCCTGTAACACCTTGATTTTGGAAAGGATGGACGGGATATTCTCGAAAAACTCGACCGCCATGTTGATGGTCATATCCAGCACGTCGGCAATCGACTTTCCGCGGAAGCGTACTTCGAGCGTTTCGCGGTTATACCGCTTGCCGTGGCAGTCTTCGCAGGGTACCAGCACATCGGGCAGGAAATTCATTTCGATCGTTTTGTAACCGTTGCCCTTGCAGGTTTCGCACCGGCCGCCCGACACGTTGAACGAGAAACGCCCCGGCTTGTACCCCCTGATTTTAGACTCGGGCAATTCGACGAACAGATTCCGTATATCGGCGAAAACGCCGGTATAGGTAGCCGGATTGGAACGCGGCGAGCGGCCGATAGGCGACTGGTCGACATTCACCACCTTGTCTACATGCTCCAGCCCTTCGATAGCGTCGTACGGCATCGGGTCGTCGAGCGAGCGGTAGAAATGCTGGCTCAGGATAGGCTGCAACGTATGGTTGATTAAAGTAGATTTCCCGCTGCCCGAAACGCCGGTTACACAGATAAAAGTACCTAACGGGAACTTTACATTCACATTTTTGAGGTTATTTCCCCGGGCGCCGCGGATAGCGAGCGTAGCGCCGTTTCCTTTCCGGCGTTCGGCCGGTATGGCGATTTCGTTTTTCCCGTTCAGGTAAGCAGCCGTCATCGTACCGCTTTCCAGCATTTCCTGCGGCGTGCCGGCAAACACCACTTCGCCCCCCAACCGGCCGGCGCGCGGCCCCATATCCACCACGTAGTCGGCGTTGAGCATCATATCCTTGTCGTGCTCCACCACAATCACCGAGTTGCCGGTATCGCGCAATTGCTTCAGCGAATGAATGAGCCGGATGTTATCGCGCTGGTGGAGCCCGATACTCGGCTCGTCGAGGATATACAGCACGTTTACCAGTTGCGAACCGATTTGCGTAGCCAGCCGGATACGCTGGCTTTCGCCGCCCGACAACGAAGCCGAAGCCCGGCCGAGCGATAAGTAATCCAGCCCCACGTCGAGCAGGAAGCGGAGGCGCGAACGGATTTCCTTCAGTATCTCGGCCGCTATCTTTTGTTGCTTGTCGTTCAATTGCAACGCCTCGATCCATTCGTACAGTTCCGAAATATCCATATCGGCCAACTCGGCGATATTTTTTCCGGCCAACCGGTAATGCAGCGCTTCTTTATTGAGCCGTTGCCCGTTACATTCGGGGCAAGCCACCTGCTTGATAAACTGGCCGGCCCACTTCTGCGCCGATGCGGAAGCCTCGGTATCCTGCTGCATCGAAATATACTTGGCTACCCCTTCGTACGAAAGGAAATAATTGGAAGAGCCCAGCGACTCGTTCTTGATTTGCAGGCGCTCGTCGGTACCGTTCATGATTTCGTCCATCGCTTCTTCGGGAATATCGCGGACGGGCGTTTTGATGGTCACGCCGTGCTTTTGGCACAGGGCTTCGATTTGCCAGAAAATCAAGGTATTTTTATACTTTCCCAACGGAACGATTCCCCCCTGGTAAATGCTCAGGTTCTTATCGGGAACGATTTTATCCATGTCGATGAGGTTCACCACGCCCAGCCCCTTACATTTGGGGCAAGCGCCCTGCGGCGAGTTGAACGAGAAATTATGCGGCGCCGGCTCGCTGTACGACAACCCTGTAACGGGACACATCAGGCGCCGGCTATAATGCCGCAGTTCGCCGTTTCCGGCATCCAGCACCATCACCAGGCCGTCGCCCTGCTTCATCGCCACGCGCAGGCTTTCCTTGAGCCTCCGCTCGTCGGAAGCCGAAACGAGCAGCTTGTCGACGACGATTTCGATGGAGTGCATCTTGTACCGGTCTAACTTCATGCCGTGTACCAACTCCTTCAGCTCGCCGTCGACCCGTACGTTTACGTACCCTTTTTTCCGGATTTGCTCGAACAGTTCCTTATAATGTCCTTTCCGGTTCCGTACGGCCGGGGCGAGCAGGTAGATTTTCCGCCCTTCGTAGCGCGAAAGAATCAGGTCGATTACCTGCTCTTCGGTATACTTCACCATCTTTTCACCCGAAAGATACGAATAAGCCTCGCCTGCACGGGCGTACAGCAACCGCAGGAAATCGTACACTTCGGTCGTGGTACCCACGGTAGAGCGGGGATTGCGGTTGGTTGTTTTCTGCTCGATGGAGATAACGGGGCTCAACCCGGTAATCTTGTCTACGTCGGGGCGTTCCATATTGCCCAGGAAATTCCGGGCGTAGGCCGAGAAGGTTTCCACATACCGCCGCTGCCCTTCCGCAAAGATGGTATCGAAGGCCAGCGACGACTTGCCGCTACCGCTCATGCCGGTAATCACCGACAGCTTGTTGCGGGGTATTTCGATGTCTATATTTTTGAGGTTGTGTACACGGGCGCCCCATACGGATATGCGTCCGTCTTCCGTAAAATTATCTGTTGCCATTTCTTGTTTCGCTTGTTAATCGATTACCCACCGCCGGTCGTGTACGAAACGGTTGGGCTTAGTGTAATACAAATCGGCCGTATCGGGAATTTGCAACGTGTAGGTTTTACCCAGCGTTTGCAGCTTCCGGTCGACCAGCCAGGGATTGAACTGTTTCAGCACGGCGTACGAAATGCCTTTCTCCTTGGCGAAAGCGGCCAGGTCGGGTATATCGGCGGTTACTTTCACGGCACTCGACCGGATGGGCTTGTACAGGTTTTTCGTTTTGAGCTGGAACCCGTATTTATACGGATTCTCGAAAATCTGCTTGATGGCCAGGATGCGGAACACGTAGCGCGAAGTTTCTTCCACCAGCCACAAATCCAGGGCGTCGCCGGCCTGTTGTTTTTCCATTTCGCCCGAGATACGGCCCATCCCAGCGTTGTACGAAGCAGCCACGGTAGCCCAGTCGCCGTATTTGGCGTAGGCCGATTTCAGGTATTTGCAGGCCGCCTCGGTGGCTTTTTCCACATGGCGGCGCTCGTCTACCGTGGGAGTGATGGTAAGTCCGTATTGTTTACCGGTAGCGGGCATGAACTGCCAGAGCCCTACCGCTTTCGCCGGCGAAACGGCTTTCGGGTCGAGGTTGCTTTCGATTACGGCCAGGTACTTGAAATCGTCGGGTATGCCGTTGGCTTTCAATATAGGCTCGATAATGGGGAAATACCGGTTGGCCCGCTTGATAAGGAGCATGGTAGTGGAATGCAGGTAAGGAAACGAGGTAAGCTCGCGGTCGAGCCGCTCGTGCATATCGAACCGTTGCATGGGCAGCACTTCGCCGCAAAAAGTCACTTCGTCCGGCACGTCGGGCGAAACGGTACGCGAATATACTTCCGGCCTTTCCGGTACGGCTGTCCGGGAATCGGACGAACCTATCAGCAAACCGGCACACAAAAAAATGGCACCTCCGGCTACGAAGCCGGCCACACTATTTATTTTCATCTGTTTTCGTTTATTTTTATACGGTGGGAACCAGTCGTTTCAGTGAGACTAAGATGTTGGTCTTACTTATCCGGGAGGGTCCCGTTTCGCTTCCAAAATTACGATTTTATACCGACATACGCACGTAAAATAGAGCCCTTTTAGATGCTTTAACCGGAAAAGTACTATCTTTGCTTCAGAAAATAAAAAACGAAGATAGGCGGCGCCTCGGCATAACCGAAGCGGAGCTTTGCTTCTGCACTCGGCTTGCGCTATCTTTTAAAAGTAATTAGTTGAAGGGAACATGAATAAATTTGGTTTTTGCATACTGTCATTCGCTTTGTTTTTCAATAGTTTAAATACCGAAGCCCAGCAACGGTCCACGCCGGTTGCGCCGGTCGTAACGGAAGAGTCGAACGTATTTTACCACACGGTGGAGCCGGGACAAACGGTATATGCCATCGCTACCATGTACGGGGTAACGGTAGAGGATATTTACCGGCTGAACCCGGAAAGCGAAGCAGGTATCCGGAGCGGTGCGAAGCTGGTTATCCCCCAGAAAAAGGAAACGGCGGCCGCAACGAACGATGCGGAAGTGAGTTACCGGTACCATACCATCGCACCGAAAGAAACCTTGTATTCGCTTTCGTTGAAATACGAAGTGCCGGCCGAAGAAATCATCCGCGCCAATCCGGGTTTGTCGGTGCAGACTTTCAGTTTCGGGAAAACCATCCGGATTCCGGATATTCCGTCGGAAGGGAAAATCGTGGAACGGGTGAAAACGGTTACTCGCGACACGAAGTACAAGGTGAAAAAGAACGATACGTTTTATAGCATCGAGCGCCGGTTCGATATTTCGAAAGAGGAGTTGCTGCGCCGGAATCCGTCTTTAAAAAACGGACTGAAAGCGGATGCCACGATTTATATTCCGGAAAAAATAGAAGTGGTAGTGGCTACCACTACCGAGGCGCCGCAGGAATACGAAGTGAATGCGTTGTTGCATTCGCGCCGGCCGGTGCAACGGGTAAACGTGGTGAAAACGGCCCTCCTCCTGCCCTTTATGGCGAACGAGCCGCTCAACCCGAACAGTTTGCGTTTCCTGGAGTATTACGAAGGGTACCTGCTGGCGATAGACAGCCTGAAAAAGAAAGGGTATTCGGTAGATTTACATGTGTACGACACGGGAAACGGAACGGCGAAAATCCGGGAAATACTGAAAAAGCCGGAGATGAAGGAGATGAATTTAATCGTGGGCGCCGTGCAGAACGACCAAATCGGATTGATTGCGGATTTCGCGAACAAGCATCGCATCAAGTACGTGATTCCGTTCGCTTCCAAAAACGACGAGGTGTTGGGCAACCCGGCCGTGTTCCAAATCAATACGCCGCACTCGTATTTGTATGCCAAGGCGTCGCATGCGGTAAGCCGTTTGTTTGCCGGCAAGCATATCGTTTTGCTTACCGGCTTGCCGGGCGAAGAGGAGAAGGCGGAGTTCGTGAAGGCGTTGAAGACGGAACTGAACAGCCGGCAGATTCCGTTTAAGGAGTATGCTTATACGGGGCAGTTCGCTACGGCGATAGAAACACAACTCAGTAAAGAACAGGGCAATGTGATTATTCCGGCTTCGGGCTCGGCCGCTGCCTTGACGAAGGTGCTGGCGCCGCTGAGACAAATTGCGGAAACGAAGCCCGAATACGGCATCACGTTGTTCGGCTACCCGGAATGGCAAACGTATACCAAAGACCACCTGGAGGATTTTTATGCGCTGGATACCTATATATATAGTAACTTCTATGCGGATAATCTTTCGCCGGAGGTAAAACGGTTTTACCAGGATTACAAAACCTGGTATAGCAAAAGCCCGGTAAATACGTACCCGAAATACGGGATGTTGGGGTTCGATACGGGTTTGTTCTTTACGGATGCCATCTACCGGTACGGCGAGAATTTCGAAACCAGTTTATCGGAAATTGACTATCCGGGTTTACAAACCGGTTTCGTATTCGACCGGGTGAACAACTGGGGGGGATTTATCAATACGAATTTATTTATCGTTCACTATAACAACGATTTTACGGTGAGCCGCACAGCATGGGAGCGTTTATGATGAAAAAGATTATTTGTATCGGCCTCCTGGGCGGTTGCCTGGCGGGGGGCGTACGGGCACAGAGCGCTTTCAAACCGGAATTTGCGGTGGGGGGCTCGTTCGGTACCACGTTTTCGCGGGTAACGTTCGTGCCGAAGGTGCAGGAGAGTATGTTGATGGGGGTTACGTTCGGCGTAACCGGCCGCTTCGAGTCGGAAAAGAACGTGGGGTTGCAGGTGGAGCTGAACTATGTGCAGCACGGATGGAAAGAGAAGTTCGAATCGGCTCCGGAGTATAAGTACAGCCGGACGTTGAATTACATCGAGCTGCCTTTTTTTACTCATATTTATTTCGGTAGCCGCCGGGTGAAGTTTTTTGTAAACTTAGGGCCTAAAATCGGTTATTACCTGGGGGAGAAGGTAACGAATAATTTAGGGGATGCGCGTCCGGAGGATGCCCGGCTGGAGGCGCACGACCTGGCGGTGGCGCACAAGCTCGACTGGGGTTTATGCGGCGGCCCGGGAGTGGAGCTGCGTACGGGTATCGGGTATTTCCTGCTGGAGGGGCGGTATTATTATGCGCTGGGGGATATTTTCGGCAGCCGGCGGGAGGATTTCTTTTCCAAGTCCTCGTCGCAGGTGATTTCGGCTAAGCTTACTTATTTGATTCCGTTGAGGAGGAAGTAAAGGGGAAGGGGTTCTTTTTGGAAAAGAACTTTTGAAGAAAAGGGCGCTCGCCGCTGGGCTTGGATTCTTTCCTCGGAAAGAATCCAAAGAAAGAAAGGGCTTTCTGATTAAAGATTGCCTTTTACTTTACGCAAGTTTTTTCTCGCTCGCCGCGAGGGCGTCTGCCGACGGCGCCTACCGGCGGTCTTCATTTCTTTGGCTTGAACCAAAGAAACGAAGCAAAGAAAGTTCAAGGGCTACGTCCGCTTCGCTACATCCCGGCTTTCGTTCGCTAAAAGCCCCG
>DBGBSM010000307.1:0-6256 GCA_048468815.1 Parabacteroides sp. | reverse complement strand
GAACAAGCGGGTATGGTGGCTTTGGGTGAGGCGTTTCGCGCCGGCAGCGCGGGAAAAAAGAAATGAAAAAAAATTCCTGATTGTTGATGTTTCTACAACCAGGAATTACGCGTTATAATTTTACCTTTTTGCTTTTCCCTTTCGGCGATTCGTTGTGGAACCGGTCTACCGCTGTAACTACGTAGCGGTATTTCGTTTTCCCTTTTTTATACGGAAGCCGGTATTTCCGGTCGCGGGTAACCGCTACGATGTTTTCGGCACGCGACAAGTCGGTTTTTTCTTTCGGTCCGAACCGGTATACTACGAAATACCGGGCTGTTTCCGGATCGGTGGCGCTTTGTTCGGCTTCCCAACGTAATTCGTAACCAGCGGGCGTCCATTCCGCTTTCAGTTTCTTTACCTCTTTCGGCGCCCGGTCGTGCAGCCGGTTATAGGCCGGAATCAAAGCCGGGTACCGATGGTAATTGCGCTTCAGGCTGTCGGCCACCCCTTGCGTGTTCCACAACAACTCGTTGGCCGGCCAGAAACAATTCCCTTCGATGTGCGGCAGCGAACGCGCATATTTCATTTTCCGGGTAAGGTCGGCCGCCTTCATGGTACGGGCTACATCTTGCCCTATATATATAGGTGTATGGACGCCCTGCCGGTTCCACCACTCGGCCAACGTGATATAGTCGGCAGCCGGGTGGCCGATTTCCCAATACACTTGCGGAATCGTATAATCGATCCAGCCTTCCCGCATCCATTTCAGTACGTCGGCATATAAGTCGTCGTAGTTTTGCAGCCCGTTGGTTTGGCTGCCGCTTTTATCGGGCGTACTCTTTTGGTTGCGGTAAATACCGAACGGACTGATGCCGAAACGCACCCACGGCTTAGCCAGTAAAATGGTACGTTTGATTTCGCTTACCAGCCTGTTTACGTTTTCGCGCCGCCAGTCGGCCCGCTGATCCGGTTTGTAACCTTGCGCTATTCCGTATTTCCGGAAACTCCGGTCGTCGGGGAAAGGAATACCCGCTACGGGATAGGGATAAAAATAGTCGTCCATATGGATGGCGTCTACGTCGTACCGGCTTACGATGTCGCGCACTACCTTGCAGATAAAAGCCCGGCTTTGCGGCAATCCCGGGTCGAAAAGAATCTGTTTATTATAGGTAACGAACCATTCCGGGTGCCGGTGGTAAATATGGTTGTCGGCCAGTACGGTATTGCCCGAGGTGCTTACCCGGTACGGGTTCAGCCACGCATGGAATTCCATGTTCCGTTTATGGCATTCGTCTATGAGGAAAGCCATCGGGTCGAACAACGGTACGGGCGGTTGTCCTTGCCGGCCGGTAAAGAAGCGGCTGTAAGGTTCGATGTCGGATTTGTAAAAAGCATCCGCTTCCGGGCGTACCTGGAAGATAACGGCGTTGATGCCGTATTGCTGTAACGCATCTAATTTGCGTACGAAGTCGCGCTTCATTTCCTGCGGCGTCATACCGGCATATTCCGGCTGGTGTACGGTTTGTATCCAGGCGCCCCGGAATTCCCGTTTGGGATAAGAAGATGTTTCGTTGTGAGATACGGCGGTTTTTCTGGATGCGGAGCACGAAAGGAGCAACCCTAACAAGCCGGGTACGAAAAAGCGAAAATACTTGAATAACATGCGTTCAGGGATTTATTATCTTGTTAATGCGTGGCAAAAATACAGGTTTCCGCCGGAATACGGTACTCGCGATAAGTTAATTAGTGAGAATGTAAAAGGAACGGGAAAAAGGCCGGAGGAAATGCCTGTCCGGCCCCTACGGGAATCCGGTTACAGAGAGCGGATGGGAAAGAACGGCTTTGTAAATTCAAATTGCCGTAACCAACATACTGTGTCTCTCCGTTTCTTTTCTTTCGGGTAGTTTGCCGGGCATTTCCTTCCGGGCTTCGCTTATTTGTCGGCCCACTCCAGCACGGTAGGGCTTTCTACATGCACACCGAATTCTTTGGCTTTTTTCAGAATATTCCGGGCCAATTCCGGTTTCTGTGCGTCGGAGGCATACCGGAAATAGGATTCGGCAGCCCGTACGTGGGCGGCATCCGGCATCGGATAAGCCCGTTCTTCGGGTAATCCGAAATCCGAATCGCTCAGTTCCCTGCGTTCCTCGGCATCCAGCCGGTCGGAACCTTTTTCGTCATTTTTTTCCATAATCAGGTTTTTTACGTTATAAAATAGATGTTCCCTACAGGTTACCCGGTAACCTGTACGTTAATCCCTGTAATCTGATTTAGTAAACAGGCCGGAATACGAAAAAGATGTTCGAAAAAGGAGTTTTTTCCGGGCAGCCGGCTAAAGAAAGAAATGGAATAGGAGGGGAAAGAATGAAGAGGAAACGCGGATACCGGGCGAGCCGGTAGCCAAAAGAATACGGAGGCGCAAAAAGTTTATCTTGAAAGGATTTGCGCCTCCGTGTTTCTGCCGTCCTACCGGCGTGGCTTTTTTAATGCTTGAAGCAAGAAGCCGGGAAAGGCGTCGTTACGCCGTTTATGTCGGCCGACTGCATTTGCAGCTTTCCGCCGTTATAATCGAAGTAAAGAATCTTTATCGGGTGAAGCCCTTTGGCCAGCGCTTTTTGCCCGATTACTTCGCGTGGCGAGTGCGGGCCGTCGTTATCTACCACCGGTTCGTTGTCGATATACAGCAAACTGCCGTCGTCGGATAACAAGGCGAACGTATAGATACTGTCGGCCGGTGCATCGAAATACCCCGTTAATACCAGGCCGATATTGCCTTTCGCTTCTTCCGGTATACGTACGTCGGGTACGATGTACTCCCCGTTTACCGGTGCGTTTTCTATCTCTTTGCAGCTACTTCCCCGGTAAGCGTGCCAAACGGCTTTCAACCCGTCTCCCACGGCTTTCGCATCGGCAGCTGGCGCCATTTCGCTCTTTACGAATCGAGTTTTTACCATATCGCCCTTCTTTCCGTTCGGACGGAACGAGCGGAAGGTAAAGTCGGTCGTTTCGGTCACTTTTACCGGGCCGGTATACAACGTCGATTGCTCCGTGGGAACCGAGCCGTCGGTGGTATAGCGTATCCGGATGCCCGGTGCGATGCAGCTTACGTTTACCGTACCTTCACCGATAAAGGCGTTTGTAGAGTGAAAGCCTTCCAGGTCGGGTATCCGGTAATTTACGCCCATCTCTTCGAGTCGCGGCAAGTGCGCTACCATTTTATTTTGAAAGTTTTCCCAATCTTTCGCCGACGGTTCCACCCAACAGATTTCCGATAAGGCCATGATACGCGGCATCGTCATGTATTGCATCCGTTCGAACGACGGAATCCATTCGCACCATACGTTTGCCTGTGCCCCTAAGATACAAGTTTTCTGCTTTTCGTCGAGTCCTTCCGGTACCGGTTCGAAATCGTATACGTTCCGCAGCGTCTTTTTATCTTGCTGTGCATCGAAATACAACGTGAAGTTCGGCGTGATAAGGACGTGGTTACCCTGCGCGGTCGCTTTCGGAACGGCGTCTCCGGCCCAGTTGCGCCACCACATGATGGTTGCCGTGGGAGAAAGGCCGCCGTCCAGTATCTCGTCCCAGCCGATAAGCCGTTTCCCGTGGGCGTTGAAGAACTTTTCCATGTCTTTCACGAACCAGGCCTGCAATTCGTTTTCGTCTTTCAGCCCGTGTCGGCGCATCCGTTTCTGGCAATCGGGGCATTTTTTCCAGTTCGTCTTTTCTACTTCGTCGGCGCCTAAATGCACGTATTCGTACGGGAATAGGCCGAATACTTCGCTGTATACGTTTTTACAAAATTCGAGCGCTTCGTCTTTTCCCGGACATACGGGCGAGGAGAACATCTGGCCCCAACCCGGTTTGTCGGAGCACGATACATGCGAATAGTTGGTTACCGCCGCCAGGAAATGCCCCGGCATATCTATTTCGGGCAATACGTCGATGCCCCGTTGTGCGGCGTACGCTACGATTTCCCGAATGTCTTCCTGGGTGTAAAATCCTCCGTACAGCGTGTCGCCTTCCGCGATTTTCAGTTTGCTTTCGGGAATCAGATAATCCGGGTTGTCGTGCGTGGCAGCCAGTTCCATACATCCCCTGTCGTGTTTGTTGAAGGTTCGCCAGGCGCCTTTTTCGGTAAGCAAAGGATATCGCTTGATTTCGATTCGCCAGCCCTGGTCGTCGGTCAGGTGCCAGTGGAACTTATTCAGTTTGTAGAGCGCCATCAGGTCGAGTACCTGCTTTACTTCTTCCTTGGTATAAAAATGACGGGAAACGTCGAGCATGAATCCTCTCCATTCGAAGCGGGGAGCGTCGGTAATGCTTACCGCCGGGATAGTCCATTCCGTGTTGCGGCCGGCATCGGCCGTGCTTTCGATGGCAGCGGGCAATAACTGGCGCACCGTTTCTATGCCGGAAATCACTCCGCCGTACGTATTGCCGGTAATCCGGATTTCTTTCGGCGTTACCTCTAACGTATATGCTCCCTCGATACCCTGGTCGGCGGATACCGATAACGAAATATCGCCTTCTCCTTCCGTTACGTTCACCGTATAACCCGTGCCCCGGGCAAGCAATGCTTGCAGGTAGCGGGCGGCCGGTTCCAGTTTGGCATCGATGTAGCCGATTGTCAGGTTATTCTTTACGGTGAAGTGTCCGGCGTGTGTCTCGATGGATTTGGGTTGCGGGATAATGTCGATTTCCTGTTTCGATGCAGGAGCGGAACAAGCGTGAAAAAGCAGGGCGCCGAGTAGCGTGCATGCTGTTAGAATCTGTTTATACATGGATGGTTACGTTTAGTGAGCGTTCGTTTTTCATTTCGAAGAAAAAACAGTGCGACCCGGGAGGCGTAAGCGAATGTGCTCGATTAGGCCGGGGCACAGCCTGTCTTTTTGTTTTTCTTCGAAGCAAAGGTAAAAAAAAGCCCGGACCCCCTTGCGGTGTCCGGGCCTTGAAATATCGTGTTTTACAACAGCGCTTATTTCAACCGGGCCAACGCTTCTTTGATGCGGCGGATGGCTTCGGTGAGGTTTTCGTCGGAAGTGGCGTACGAGAAACGCAGGCATTCAGGCGCGCCGAAAGCAGCGCCTCCTACGGTGGCTACGTGTCCTTCTTCGAGCAGGTACATGGCCAGGTCGGCTGCATTCTCGATTTTCCGGTCGCCAGCCGATTTACCGAAGTACGAGCTTACCTCCGGAAAAAGATAAAAAGCCCCTTGCGGTTCGTTCACCTTCACGCCCGGAATTTCTTTCGTCAATCCGATTACCAGGTCGCGGCGGCGTTTGAAGGCATCGCGCATCTGCGCTACGCAAGCCTGGTCGCCGGTGAAAGCGGCCACGGCGGCCTTTTGAGCGATGGAGCTTGCACCCGACGTATACTGTCCCTGCAATTTGTTGCAGGCTTTGGCAATCCAGAGGGGAGCGGCGATGAACCCGATGCGCCATCCGGTCATGGCATACGCTTTCGATACGCCGTTCACGATTACCACCCGGTCGCGGATGGATTCGAACTGGGCGATGCTTTCGTGCTTGCCTATGTAATTGATATGCTCGTATATTTCGTCGGCGATTACGATTACGTTCGGGTATTTTTCCAGCACCTCGGCCAATCCTTCGAGTTCGGCTTTCGAGTATACGCTGCCGGTCGGGTTCGAAGGCGAGCATAAAATCAGCGCTTTGGTTTTCGGCGTAATGGCCGCTTCCAGTTGTTCGGGCGTGATCTTGAAATCCTGTTCGATACCGGCTTTTACGATTACGTTGGTACCTTCGGCCAGTTTGACCATTTCCACATAGCTTACCCAGTACGGAGCCGGTACGATTACCTCGTCGCCCGGGCCCACGATACACAGCAGCGTATTGCAAACCGATTGCTTGGCACCGTTCGACACGATGATTTGCTCGGGAGTATAGTCCAGACCGTTTTCGTTTTTCAGCTTGGCTACGATGGCTTTCCGCAGGTCCATGTACCCCGGAACCGGCGAATAGAACGAAAAGTTGTCGTCTACTGCTTTCTTGGCAGCTTCCTTGATGTGGTCGGGCGTAAAGAAATCGGGTTCGCCCACGCTCAGGTTGATTACGTCGATTCCCTGCGCTTTCAGTTCATTGCTCTTTTGCGACATAGCCAACGTTTCCGAAGGCGATAAACTTGCTAAACGTTCTGAAACTTGAGTCATAACAGTGCTATTTGTAAAGTTGTATAATTGATTTCGCAGCAAAAATAATATAAAAGCCGGTGATGTGCAATAAAATGTCGTTATTTCACGGTGTTGAGCACA
>DBGBSM010000306.1:0-5693 GCA_048468815.1 Parabacteroides sp. | reverse complement strand
GCTTTGTAGCTTCGTGCTTTTGTGCAGCTGCAAAGACGATGACGACAAATTTTCGCCCAGTTCCAATATCGAAGACGAATTCAATACCCGTTATCCGAATGCCAAAGACGTAACGTGGGACTCGGAAAACGGATACACGGTGGCCAAATTCAGGCAAGGTACCGAATATTCGCAGGCTTGGTTTACCGGAAACGCCCTGTGGGTAATGACCAACACGGCGATTCAATTCCCGGCTCTTCCGCAAGCCATCCAAGACAGCTACAACGGCAGTTATTACGCCGACTGGAATATCGACGACGTGATGCGCCTGGAACGCATCGACACCAAGATGCTGTACATCATCGAAGTGGATAAAGACCCGTACAGCCTCGACCTTCAATATGCTTCGAACGGCATCCTGATTAACGTAATTCCTCACCAATCCGACGAATTATACCTGCCGGTAACGATTCCGCAGGAAGTTAAGGATTTTATTGCGGCGAAATATCCCGCCGGCGAAGTTATGCAATACAGCAAAATCGGATACGATTATGTAGCGGACGTACTGGAAGGAGTTACGCCCATGCACGTGGCATTCGATAAAAACTACAACTGGCTGCGTACGTACTGGGAAGTATATTACATCAACCTGCCGCAGCCGGTAAAAGACTCGGTTACGGCCAAGTATCCGGCATACAAGGTACTGTTCTCCCGGCAGGTCGAATCGCCTTCGGGTACTACCTATATTATCCGGATGGTGAATACCAATAAAGAAACCGAGATTACGTTCGACCCCGATGGAAACGTAGTCGCCGAAAAAGATTTATAACGGGGCAGAGCCCGGAGGCACACAGTCTGAGTTTGGCAGGCCGGCCGGGGCTGCGTGCCTTCGCGTTCGATTTACACCGCGCTTACTCGAAACGGAATTTTCGCCACGAATATACTTTCGGGCTTTCACGAAGATAGGGAAGCACCTTTTCTCTATCTTTTTCACTTAAATACAGGGGCGTGGTATAGGTAGCCGTAAGAGTCTGGGCGTCGGGGCTGAAACGGTATCGTACCAAATCCGTATCCAGCATCGAAACGGCATGCCGGTAGGCTTCCCCGTTTTTCTCCACTCCTTCTTTTATAAACCAGTGACCGACGGGAGGAGTAAACAAACCGGAAGCATCCAACGGCTTCCAATCGGTAGAGTAAAAAGCAATCCGGCTATCGGGCACCGGACCGTCGACCGTAGTAATCATGCCGATAATTTCCGTATCGTTTACCAGCGGCAACAGTTTCAGCTCGATGGTGCTGTTATCGGATACCTGCAAAAGCAAGTAATCGGACGTGAGTTTCTGCAAGGTG
The DNA here is from genome assembly GCA_048468815.1 of Parabacteroides sp. Taxonomy (GTDB): domain Bacteria; phylum Bacteroidota; class Bacteroidia; order Bacteroidales; family Tannerellaceae; genus Parabacteroides_B. The sequence continues at coordinate 4,364 of DBGBSM010000306.1, read as the reverse complement.
GAAAAACCGTTCATGGTATTTTTCAGCTTCGCTTCCTTCCCGGCGTTATACAAGTCGATCAAATCTTTGCGCCAGGCATCTTCCAATTGAGGCACCAACGCATCGGGCATCGCGGCGAACAAAGGAGCCATATCCTGCGCTTTCGCTCCGCAAACCGCCATCCACACGAGAAGTAAGACCAAAAATCGTTTCATATTTTTCTAATTTGTACCCAAATATAAGAATATCATCCCTAATAACACCAAAAACAAATCGAGTGCCTTCTTCTTTAAGTTTTTTTCATGGAAGAACAGGGCGCCGGCGGCGAACGTAACCAGCACGCTGCTGCGGCGTACCATCGAAACAATCGAAATAAGAGAATCCGGGAAGGTAAGGGCATAAAAATAAACGAAATCGGCCACCGTAAGAAAAACGGAAATCAGCACGATACTCCAACGCCAGCGGAAAGGAGTGGTTCTTTTGCGGGTGGGATACCACAGGAACAGCACGACGAATACCATCAGGGCGCACTGGTAAAAATTATACCACGACTGCACCACCATCGGCTCCAGGAAACGCATCAGAAACTTATCGTACAAGCCGCTCACCGAGCCGGTAACAGCCGCCAGCACCATGCAGAGAATCCATTTGTTCCGGGCGAAGTCGATGCCCTCTTTCTTACCGGACGACGAAAGCATGAAGAAGGAAGTAATAGCCAACAGCACCCCCGTCCACTGATAAAGGTTCAGGCGTTCGTGGAAAATAAGGAGCGCCCCTACCAGCGTCATTACCGGACGGGTAGCGTTGATAGGACCGGTGATGGTAAGCGGCAGGTGTTTCGTGGCAAAATAAGCGAAATGCCACGAAGCCAGCACAATCGCCGCTTTCAGCAGAATATAGCCGTGCACCCGCCACGGAGCGGGCGGAATAAAGAACAACGTTCCTTTCAACGTTTCGGGGCTCACCGCCGAGATAACGACGAACGGAACAAAAATCAAACTGCAAATCAAGGTATTGAAAAACAATACCGGAATCACGGCATTGCCGTTGAGGGAAAGTTTTTTATTCACGTCGTAACATCCCAACAGGAACGCCGACAGAAAGGCAAGTCCTAACCACATATCATCCTTCTACGTTAAATAAAGCCGGCGGATACTCCACATCCGTCAGGTACAGCGCATGCGCCGGAGCGGAAGTACCCGCCCGGCCCCGGTCTTTCGCTTCGATTACCCGGCGGAACCCTTCCGGCGTAAGTTTGCCGCGCCCCACTTCGAACAACGTTCCCACCACGGCGCGCACCATATTCCGCAAGAAGCGGTCGGCCTGGATAGTAAACACCCATATTTCGCCTTGCCGTTCCCACTGCGCCTGCATCATGCGGCAATTATTCGTTTTTACGTCGGTGTGCAATTTACTGAAACTGGTAAAGTCGGTATAGTCGAACAGCACGGCTGCCGCCTCGTTCATGGCGTCGAAATCGTATTCGCCGTGAATTTTAAGTACATTGCCGAAAGTAAACGGGTCTTTTTTAGCGGTAACATAGTATTTATAGGTGCGTGCCGTCGCATCGAACCGGGCATGCGCGTCGGCCCGTACCGGCACTATTTTTTCTACGGCAATCGTTTTGGGCAGAAACCGGTTCAGCTTTTCCGTAAGCGAAGGAAGCGCAGGCAGCGCTCCGGACACATCGAAATGGGCCGCCATGAGCCGCGCATGCACGCCCGCATCGGTGCGTCCGGCGCCCGTTACGGCTACCGGCTCGCGCAAAACGGTTGCCAATGCGTTTTCGAGGGTGGATTGTACGCTTACCCCGTTGGGCTGGCTCTGCCACCCGCAGAAATCCCGGCCGTTATAGGCCAAATAAATAAAATACCGCTTCACTCTTTTTCTATTTCCGATTTTATCGCGTACAAAGGTAGGGATAAAATGAAAATGTATTAATTTTACCTCCCGAAAAAAGCAACAAACAAAAAACACCATACCATCATGCTTGAATCGTTACTGCATTCGTCTTATTTCGCGTTATTCCTGATTATCGCGCTGGGTTTCATGCTCGGCCGCATCAAAATACACGGGCTTTCGCTGGATGTATCGGCGGTAATTTTCATCGCCCTGCTGTTCGGCCATTTCGGCGTAGTTATACCGAATGCACTGGGACAGTTCGGCTTAGTGCTTTTTATCTTTACCATCGGCATCCAGGCCGGCCCCGGATTTTTCGATTCGTTCAAATCGAAAGGCAAAACCTTAATCATACTTACCTTGCTGGTAGTAGGCTCGGCCTGCCTTACCGGGCTGATTTTCAAATATGCGTTCGACATCAAAACGGCCGAGATAGTGGGGCTGATAGCCGGCTCGCTTACCAGTACCCCGGGACTTGCCGCCGCCATCGACAGCACGCACTCGCCGGCGGCCTCCATCGCATACGGTATCGCCTACCCGTTCGGCGTAATAGGCGTTATTTTATTTATCAAACTGCTTCCCAGCATGTTAAGAATAAATATAGAAAAGGAAACGCAACGGCTGGAAGCGTTGGCTACCGATAAATATCCGATACTGGAAACGGGAACCTTCCGGATTACGAACAAAAACATATTCGACAAAAGCGTGCAGCAACTCAAGGTACGCAGCATGACCGGCGCCGTTATCTCGCGCGTCAAACAGGGCGACGAATTGCAGATTCCATCGGCGCAAACCGTTCTGCACGAAGGCGATTTGGTAAAAGCGGTGGGCAACGAGAAATCGCTCGCCCAACTCACTTTGTTACTGGGCGAACGCATCAACGAAGAAGTACCGCTGGGCGAAAAACAGGAAATCGAGTCGCTCCTGGTTACCAACAAGCAGGTGATTAATAAAACGTTGGGCAACCTGAACCTGCAAGCTGCTTTCGGCTGTACGGTTACCCGGGTAAGGCGAAGCGGAATCGACCTGGCTCCTAATCCCGACTTGCATATCAAATTCGGCGACAAGCTGGTGGTGGTAGGCAATAAAGACGGACTGGAACAATTGGGACGCCTGTTCGGGAACAACGAAAAGAAGCTGTCCGACACCGATTTCTTCCCTATCGCCATGGGTATCGTATTGGGGGTATTGGTCGGGAAGCTGAACATCTCGTTTTCCGACAGTTTTTCTTTTTCGCCCGGCCTCACCGGAGGAATCCTTATCGTAGCGCTTGTGCTGAGCGCCGTGGGCAAAACGGGGCCGATTATCTGGTCGATGTCGGCATCGGCCAACTCGTTGCTGCGGCAATTGGGATTGTTGTTGTTCCTGGCCGAGGTGGGCACGTCGGCCGGTACCACGCTGGTTGCCACCTTCCAGCAAAGCGGGATGATGTTGTTCGGCGTAGGTTTCGCCATTACGCTGGTTCCGATGATCGTGGCCGTCGTAGCCGGGCATTACATCTTTAAAATCAATATACTCGACCTGATAGGAAGTATCGCCGGCAGCATGACGAGTACGCCGGGACTCGCTGCCGCCGACTCCATGACCGACAGCGACATGCCGAGCATCGCCTATGCTACCGTATACCCCATCGCGATGGTATTCCTGATTTTATTTATCCAGTTGATTGCCACGCTGGTACTGTAACGGATTACTTTCCGGGAAAGATAAAGACAGCTTGTGTGCGTACTCCGGTTTTATCCGGCGCGGCTTCGGCCCGAAAGCTATCTGCCGGGCTACCCTTTTTCCGGCGGTACTTACGTTTCGTCCAATCCGGTTACGCTCGAAAAGACGAACCGGGTTGCGGAGCCGTTGGCGAATCTAAGTTTCGCCGGGCCCGGTTCGGGGAAAAAAACCGATTCCGGTAATGCGGTTCGCCGCCTTATCCGCGGCGACCCGGCGCCGGCCTGCCCGGTTTATGCAGGCCGGAGTTTGGAGGATACACCGGTTTTGTTTACTTTTACAACGAAAAACAAACCGACCATGAACATAGTACGTTACAACGAAACCGAGGCCATCCGGGTAAGCGATACCGTAACCAGGCGTTTTCTTTACACGCCGAACCTGATGACGGTAATCGTAGATTTCACAGGAGGGCCGGCCGCCGAACCGGACCCTTTCCATTCCCACCCGCACGAACAAACCAGCTACGTAGCCGAAGGCGAAGTGCTTTTCCTGATGGAAGGCGAAACGCCCGCGCATCTGGTAACCGGCGATATGGTAGCGATTCCGGCCGGCAAGCCGCACGCCATCCGGTTGCTTACGCCGACAGCCCGGCTGATAGACAGCTTTACTCCTATACGGGAAGATTTTTTATAAGCGGCTGTTTTGCTTCCGGTACCGGAGTCAGAACTTACTTTACCGGAGAATTTAGAAAGATTCGTCCGCATAGCGATGACCGTACGGTACCGTTACCGGCGGCAACGCGTTCTGCTTTATAAAGATAG
>DBGBSM010000305.1:0-21003 GCA_048468815.1 Parabacteroides sp. | reverse complement strand
CACAAGAACTTGCCAACAGCAACAGCACTCCGGTACGCAAGGTAGCCGTTTCTCCCTCAATCCGGCCGAAACTTTTCATTCCGAGCCCGCTTTACGCTGTATTCACAGCGATTTATCCCTCCTGCTTTCTTTCCAGTCCTTCTTCCGGCCGAAAAAGAACCGCCCCCCTTTTTTATCGGGTTAGTTCTGGTAGAACTCGGTTGTTCTGTCTGAAAAGTTTTTTTGCATTATAATAAAAGGCTGGTTTGTATTCGCAAACCAGCCTTTTATTATAGTCGCCGAACCGGCAAACCCTAAGCAATAAGCAGGGCGTAACGGTACATCCCGTTACGCCCTGGCGAGTATAAATAAAATACTTCAGTCTTATAAGGGGCTTCCTTAGCAACAATCCCACCAATAGGTTATGTCGGAGAAGTCACGGTTCGCCAAATCTTCGAGGCTGATAAGGAAGCGACAAGCGCCGCAGTCACCGAAACAGATGTTCGGGTCGTCTGCCAATTGGAGAAGCAGAAAATCCTCGTCCGGCTCGAATTCTCCGTCTTGCGGGAAATAGGGATACCCGCCGATCCGGCTATCTTCCGTCTCGTCCTGGCTCATTTCTACATGGGCGAATGTGATTTTACACGGGTTTTCGAACGGCAACGCTTTCAGGTATGCTTCGTCCGCAAACGGATGCACGGTAAGCAGTTCGTTTTCCGATTCGGTAATTTCTTCTATGTAACGTACCAGGGGGGCTTCACCCACGCCGAAGTCATCGTCGTAGTTTACAAAGAATTGTAGCAGACCGTGGTCGGGAAGAATGGATACAGACGACAGTATCTCTTCCAGGTTGATTTGCGCCAGGAAAAGCATAGGCTTTCCGTTTTTTCCGATGGGATACTCTTCTTTCGAGCGCAGGTAAGGGCATCCTCCGAGTTTACTTTCCCAGGGTTTCCCTTCCCGGTCGTCTTCAAAAAGAAGCGTAACGACTGGCAAGCTGTAATCTGCATCTTGGATTTCACTCAAATATTCTTCGATGGCATTGTTTTCCATTTTCTATGTATTGTGTTTATCGTTATGTTTAGTTTGACGGAAATAGCGGCATTAAAGCGTTTGTTTTTCAACCCTATGTCCGGCTGCGATAGAACGCACGTAACCTATACCGGGCGATAGCGGGTATAAACGGTCGGATTTTCTTTACGAGCACCGGATCGAACGTCCTAACTTCAGTATGGTTCGCGGCGTAATGCCGTTTAACCGGCAGAGTTTGTTTACCGAGGTACCGTACCTGGCAGCAATCGCACCTAAGGTATCCCCTTGCTTTATGCGGTGGTAAACCGGTTGGGAATCCGCTTGTCCGGACGTTTTCGATGCGGCGGCCTGCAAGTTTTGCTTTATCGAGGCCGTGGCTTTCGCTGCCGGCCGGGTTTGCGTTTTTTGCGCGGCTGTTGTTTCGCTGCCTCCGCCGTTGGTACAACGAAGCGCCTGTCCTACACGAAGAGTCGTAGTGGGCTTGATGCCGTTCAAGCGGCAGAGTTGGTTTACGGTGGTACCGTACCGCCGCGCGATCTTGCTCAGCGTTTCGCCCGATTTTACCCGGTGGTAAACCAGCCGGTCGGCCGACGAGGTGTAAATATTGCTTTTGCGTCCGTTTACCTTGACGTTATGGAATACGTATGTATCCTTGTGCGGTACCGCGTTTTCGAAGTCGATAATCTCGGCCGGGTTAATGGCTACTCCCAAGAAACGCGTTTCGAAATGCAGGTGCGAACCGGTGGAACGTCCCGTATTGCCGCCTAAAGCGATAGGTTGGCCGGCTTTTACGTAATCGTTTACCGTAACGATGGCTTTGGAAAGATGGCCGTATACGGTTTCCAGTCCGTTCGGATGGCGGATAACCAGGTAATTGCCGTATCCGCGGCGTTCGTAGTTGCGTATGCGTACGCGCCCGTCGAATGCGGCGTAAATCGTGTCGCCTATCTGAACTTTCAGGTCGATACCTTTGTGCATGCGGCGCCTGCGCGGACCGTATTTCGAGGTAATGCGTGTAAACTGGCTGATGGGGAAAGTAAAAGCGGAGCAATCGATCCGGCACGAATCGGGAAAGGTAACGGTACTGCCTCCCCGGAACGGGTCTACAAAGCGGTTATCCCAGCTCGAACCGTATAACTCGTCGGCCGGATACAACCGCGCCTCTTCGCTGAGCGCGTCGTTCAGTTCGAGCGTATGGATGGCTGCCAGCTCTTTGAGAGCCATTTCCTTTTTAAACGAAACGCGGTCGGCGATGAAATTATTTACATTTTCCTGATTGATGACAGGCTCGGCTTTTTTCTCGGTATTACTTTTAAACGGATTGCCTGCGTAGGCAGACGAAATCATGAGAAACGAACAACAAACCAGCTTTGTAACTTTTACTCCTAAATTAGCTTTCATTCGGTTTTACAAATCTTACAAATTAACACTCGTCGTTAGCATACACGCACGCTGTCTGCGACCAAGTGTAATCGAACAATTCCCCGTCTTTGAAGAAACGGGCCAGTTCGATAGCGGCATTTTCTGGCGAATCGGATGCGTGTATGATATTTTCCTGGCCGCTCATGCTGTAATCGCCCCGGATCGTACCCGGGTCGGCGTTGCGGCCGTTGGTAGCGCCGGTCATCGCTCTCACGACACGAACGGCGTCGACTCCTTCCCAACAACAGACTATTACCGGTGTAACGGACATCGCGTTTTTCAAACGTTGGAAGAATGGCTTGTCCGAAAGATGGGCGTAATGTTCGCTTAGCACTTCGTCGGTCAACCAGGTCATTTTCATGCCGGCCAACTGTAACCCTTTCTTTTCGAAACGTGAAATAACCTCCCCGATCAAACCTCGTTGAAGGGTGCAAGGTTTTAAAATAACCAGCGTCTTTTCCATATCGATGCGAGTTTTAGCGGCTTATACTTTAAGTCTATTGTGGTCAAATTTAGGGTATTAGTAATTAGCAGGCAAGTTTATGGGCTATAAATTTCTGCAACGTCTGTCGCAGCAGGACGATATGCCAGGATAAGAATATGATTTATAACATCTTATCGTATGGTATGTTTTAGAACATATCAGCTAATCATGCCCCAGTTTATTTTTCGTGCGAAGAGCTGCTGCAAGCGTACCCGCAACCGCCGGTTCGGTTCCGACGCCAGTTCCGGGTCGGCCTCCAGTATGCCGGAAGCCGTATCGCGGGCCAGTTGAAGCAATTGTCCGTCGGTAGCCAGGTTGGCGATACGCAGGTTTATCGGCTGGCCGCTTTGCTGGGTGCCTTCTATGTCGCCGTGCCCCCGCAGGCGCAGGTCGGCTTCGGCTATTTCGAACCCGTTGTTGCTCGACACCATGATTTCCATTCGTTTCCGGGTTTCGCTCGACAGCTTGTAGCCCGAGGTGAGGATGCAGTACGACTGCTCGGCGCCCCGCCCCACCCGTCCGCGCAGCTGGTGCAGTTGCGAAAGGCCGAAGCGCTCGGCGCTCTCGATTACCATCACGGAGGCGTTCGGTACGTTCACCCCCACTTCGATAACGGTGGTAGCCATCAATATGTGCGCCTCTCCGCTGGCGAACCGCTGCATTTCCCGCTCTTTGTCGGCTGCTTTCATCCGGCCGTGCACCATGCACACCGTGAATTCGGGAAACACTTCTTTGAACAACTCGAACCCTTCTTCCAGGTTCTTGTAATCGGTCTTTTCGCTCCCCTCGATAAGCGGATAAACGATGTATGCCTGACGTCCGCGGTTGATTTCTTTCCGCAGGAACTCGAAAAGCTGCGCTTTCTTATTGTCGTACCGGTGCATCGTCAGAATCGGCTTGCGTCCGGGCGGCAACTCGTCGATTACCGACACGTCGAGGTCGCCGTACAGCGTCATCGCCAGGGTACGGGGGATAGGGGTAGCCGTCATCACCAGTACGTGCGGTAAATTGTTTCCCTTCGTCCACAACCGGGAGCGCTGCGCTACGCCGAAACGGTGCTGCTCGTCGATAACCGCCAGCCCCAGCCGGTTGAAATGCACCTTGTCTTCAATCAGCGCATGCGTGCCGATGAGGATTTGGATTTCACCGCTTTCCAGTGCCGGCAGAATCTTGTTTCGCTCCCGCTTGCGGGTGGAGCCGGTGAGGAGCGCCACCCGAACGCCCATGCCCGAAAGCAATTCCGAAATCGTGGCATAGTGCTGGGTAGCCAATATTTCCGTGGGCGCCATCAGACACGCCTGGCAGTCGTTGTCGAGCGCCAGCAGCATGGTGAGTAGCGCCACGAGCGTTTTTCCGCTTCCCACGTCGCCTTGTAGCAATCGGTTCATCTGGCGGCCGCTACCCATGTCGGCGCGCATCTCCTTCACCACCCGTTTCTGGGCGTTCGTCAACTCGAAAGGCAGATGCTCTTTATAAAAGGTGTTGAAATACGAGCCTACCCGTTCGAACGGAATTCCCTTGAACTTCTGCTGGCGGAGCCGGGAAGTGCGCAACATATTCAATTGGATGTAGAACAATTCTTCGAACTTGAGGCGCATCCGGGCCCGTTGCAGCTTCTCGGGCGATTGCGGGAAATGAATCTGGCGGAGCGCTTCGTTGGCCGGCATCAGCCCCATGCGCGACACGAGGTAATCGGGCAGCGTTTCCGGCAATTGCTCGCGTACGGATTCGAGCAACGTGTAAATCAGGTTTTGGATGGCCCGGGAGTTGAGAAAGCTGCTCTTCATCTTCTCCGTCGTATTATAATAAGGTACCAGGCCGGCGGCCACCTGCTGCGCCTGGCTTACCGGGTCTACGTCGGGGTGGGTGAGGTTGTACCGGCTCCCGAAGAGGGTAGGTTTGCCGAATACGATATACTCCGTATCCGTTTTCAGCTTGTCGGTAATGTACTTATGGCCGCGGAACCAAACCAGGTCGATGGTGCCCGTGCCGTCCGAGAAAACCGCCACCAGCCGCCTCGCATGCCCTTCGCCCAAGTAATCGAACGAAACGATGCGCCCTTTCAGCTGGATGTACGGCATTTCCTCGCGTATTTCGCGGATGGCGTAATACCGGCTCCGGTCGAGGTGCTTGTACGGGAAATAATAAAGCAGGTCTTCGTACGAAACGATTTCCATCTCTTTCCGCAGCACTTCGGCCTTTTTCGGCCCTACGCCCGGCAGGTACGTGATATTTCGTTTATCTAAATCGAGCATGCGTGCAGAGTAATTCGCCTACTTGTAAATCGAACGGCGTGGTGAGCTTGATGTTTTCGCGGTTGCCCGGCACCAGCGTTACCGGATAACCGGCCGCTTCCGCTACCGAGGCATCGTCGGTAAAGCCGGCGTTTTCCGGTTGGCGGTAGGCTTCGTGAAGAATGCCGGCGCGGAACACTTGCGGCGTTTGCACCGTGCGATACCGGTTGCGGTCTACCGTACGGCTTCCCGTTTCCGTATCCTCGCGCAGCGTATCGGTTACCGGCAGTACCGGAATGGCCGCTCCGGAGCGGGCGGCTTCCTCGAAACACGCGCGGATGGTATCTGTCGAAACGAACGGCCGTACGCCATCGTGTACCGCCACCAGGCCCTCGTCCGTTACGAGCGCCAGCCCGTTCCGAACCGATTCGAAACGGGTCGCGCCTCCGTCGGCAATCCGGTGGGGCACTGTGAAGGCGTATTGCTCGCACATCTCTTTCCAGTAAGCCTGATGCGCGCGCGGCAACACCAGGATCAGTCGGATGGCAGGGTCGTACGTAAAGAAGCGGTGCAGCGTGTGCATCAGCACCGGCCGGCCGGCCAGCGGCAAGAACTGCTTCGGCAGGTCGGCGCCCATCCGCAACCCTTTTCCCCCGGCCACGATAATTCCGTATTTCTCCATACTGCGCCTGTTTATTCTTCTAAGTTATCCAGAATCTTCTTCACTTCCTCGTCGGCTTTGAACAGCTTTTCCTTGCATACTTTCACCAGCCGCGACGCTTCGGCTACCTTCTCGGAAAGCACGTCTACGTCCAGTTCGCCTTGTTCTATCTCGGTAACGATGGCCTGTAGCTTTGCTAACGCCTCGTTGTAAGTTTCCTGTTTCTTTGCCATATCCTGTTCGGTTTTTATAGTACCCGGCTCCGTGTTTCCCCGTCGGAAAAACGGGTAGTCAGCTCGTCACCGGCGCTTATTTCTGATGCTTGTTTCACAATCCTGCCGTTTTTCAATGTCAGCGTATAGCCCTGGCGCAAGATGTATTCCGGACTGGCCAGCCGGATAAACTGCCCGGCCAGCTCCAGGGCGTTCTTCTTTTGCAGTAAGAGCGTCTCCGCACCGCTCCGCAAGTCTTCCCGCAGGTTCTCCAGCTCGTTGCTTTTCCGTTCCAGGCAACCCGTCGCCAGTACAGGCAATCGGTGCGCCGTGAACCGGAGCGTCTGTCGGTGCCGTTCGAGCAGGTGCAGCGCGAACGGCGGAATCTGCATCATCGCCCGGCGCAACGCCGTTTCTTCTTCGTGCAGCCATTGGCGGGTAAGCGCGGCGCATTGTTGTTGCAGCGCCGCTACACGGCTCTCCGCTTCTTCGGCGGCCGAAATCAGCAATTGAGCTACGGCCGTAGGCGTTTTGGCGCGCGTATGCGCTACCAAGTCGATTACGGTATCGTCGCGTTCGTGCCCGATGCCTGTGATAATGGGTAGCGGAAATTGGGCGCAGTGGCAGGCCAGCGGATACGAGTCGAACGAGTTCAGGTCCGACGTGGAGCCTCCGCCCCGGATAATCGCCACCACATCGAAATGCTCGCTATGCGCGTAAACCCGCTCCAACGCCGCAATTACGCTTGCTTCCGTTTTCTCGCCCTGCATCACGGCCGGAAACAACTTCGGATAAAACCGGTATCCCCGGTTGTTGCGGTGCAGTTGGTTCAGGAAGTCTTCGTACCCGGCGGCGGTAGGGGAGGTTATCACTGCGATGCGTTGCGGCAACGCCGGGAAGTCGAGCTCTTTATTTAAGGTGTATACCCCTTCTTCCTGTAACTGCCGGATGATTTCCGTGCGGCGGCGCGCCATGTCGCCTATCGTGTAAGCGGGGTCGATGTCGAGCACGGTGAGGCTGAATCCGTACAACTCGTGGAAATCGACCGCCACCTTTACCAGTACTTTCAGCCCGGAGGTGAACAGTTGCCCCGTTTCGCCTTCGAAGTACGGCTTCAGCATCCGGTACACCTTCGCCCAGATAGAGGCCCGGGCTTTCGCTACGGTCTGGCCGCTCTGCGGATGCTTCTCGATAAACTCCAGGTAGCAGTGGCCGGAAGTAAGGTTCACCCGTACGTCGCTCATCTCCGCCCGGAGCCAGCACGTTTCCGGGAAAGCGTTGCGGACGGCGTCTTTCACCAGTCCGTTCAGTTCGAGAAGCGAATATGCCTGCTGTTCCATTTATAGTGTAGGACGGTAGTCCGGTTCACGGTGTAACAAATAAGCCTGGTATAAATCGGGGATGCCGTAGCCCAGCTCCACGTCGGGATGGGTGTATTGGTGCCCCGCTTCCTGTAAGAGCGATACCATTTCCCGGTTCGACAACCCGGGAAGCGCCTGCCACAAGCATACGGCCAACCCGGCCAGTACGGGCGTGGCGAACGAAGTGCCGTTGGCGTACTGGATGTTACCGTCGCTACCGAGTACGCAGCATCCCGAGCCTAACGCCACCACGTCGGGCTTGATGCGCCAGTCGGCGGTAAACCCTTTGGAACTGAAACTGCTCCGTTTGCGGTTCTGGTTTACGGCGCCCACGGTAACCACCGACGGGGCGTCGCCCGGGAACGTAATCTTCTCCCACTCGCCGCTCCCCTCGTTACCGGCGGAGCAAAACAGCAACATCCCTTTGCTGGCGGCTATCGAAGCGCCCCGGCTAATCAGCGAGGTACGGCCGTCGAGTGCGCCTTTGCCGTATTCCAGCCGGGGATTATCGAACGTAAAATAGCCCAACGACGAGGTGATTACGCTCACTCCCACGCTGTCGGCGTACTCCGCTGCGGCCACCCAGTAGTCTTCTTCCACCGGAAACTCGGTGCGGCTATCTTCGCTTTTCAGCAACCAGTACGTCGCTTCGGGAGCCGTACCGATAAAGATACCCGGCAAGCCGGCCGCCAGACACGAGAGCACTTTGGTGCCGTGGTCGTCCCAGGCGTATACCGTTTGGCCGGGCGATACGAAATTATAGGTTCCCGCAATGCGGGTCGAGTCGAAAGCGTTCATCCGGTCGGCAAAGGCGAAGCCGGCGTCGATTACGGCCACCTGCATCCCTTCGCCCCGGAAGCCGGCCTCGTGCAGTTTCTCGCCGTTATGCAGCCGTATCTGGGAGGAAGCGTATCCGTAGGGGTCGTCTTCCGGCCGGTCGGTATTGAGCAGGCGCGAAACATCCGGCTGCTCCGGCCGGGCGAGCGTATCGCACCCTTTCCATACCCATCGCACCGAATCGACGAAAGCCAGTTCGTTCAGCTTGCCGGCCAAGGTACTGTCGGGCGTATCCACCACTACGGTATTGAGCCATTTGCTCCGCGTTACGATATGCGTGCCGCAGGCGGCGAGGGTATCGAGGTAAGCGGGCGTAAGCGGCTGGTCGGATTCCGTTACGGGAATGCCCTGTACCGCGCGGCGTTCGATAGCGGCCGGCGAAAGGTACTTCTCCGGCTCGGCAGCCGAATAGCCGTTCCCGGCTTTATCTTTCAGGTAAAGCCTGAACTTGTAGGTTTCGGCAGCCGTTAGCGGGAACGTACAGAGCGCTAACAGCACGAATAAGTATCCGGCGTAGCCGGAGAAATCGGTTTTGTTCATCTTTTCGTTCGGCTTAGAATCAGAACAAAGGTAATAAGCTTTCCGTCAACTGCCAAACGGTAAGCGGTTTCTTCTGCCTGAAACCGGTGGGAGGTGAAAAAACGCACACAGGCTGTGTTCCGGCAGAACCGGGCAGCGCTTGTTTCTTTCTTAGGCTTGCACTATCTTTGTTTCGGAGAATGAAACGAAACCAATAAAGTAATACCATGCGAAACTTATTCTTTACCTTTCTCGCCCTGCTGGGCTTCTCGTTGCAGACGAATGCGGCCGGGCAACCGGAGTTGCTCCGCATCTCGACCGGTGAAACCGATTTGTTGTATTGTACCGGAAGCAACGGCCGGTTGTATCAGGTGTATTTCGGCCCGCGGCTGGCGAGTGAAACCGATTTCAACAAGTTTTCAACCGTTGTGAACGCCGGTTCCGACGGCAGCGTGTCGGCCCGCGGCTGGGAAATCTATCCCGCTTCCGGCGCGGAAGATTACTTCGAGCCGGCTTTCGCCGTTACCCATACCGACGGGAATATGACGTCGGTTTTCCGGTACGTATCTTCCGAAGTGAAGCGAATCGACGACAATGTAACGGAAACGGTGATTCGTCTGAAAGACGATGTGTACCCCGTAAACGTAACGCTGCATTACGTGGCGTACGGTAAGGAGAACGTAATCAAGACCTGGAGCGAAATCGTGCATGCCGAGAAGAAGCCGGTGTACATCGACCGCTACGCCTCGGCGATGTTGTATTTCAGCAGCCCCGCCTATTACCTCACCGAGTTCAGCGGCGACTGGGCGAAGGAGGTGCAGCAAAGCAGCCAGCCGCTCCGCTTCGGCAAGAAGCTTATCGATACCAAGTTAGGCTCGCGCGCCGCCATGCACGCCTATCCGTTCTTCCAGTTGGGGCTGGGCGGCGAAGTGCAGGAAAACCGGGGCGACGTGTTGCTGGGAACCATCGGCTGGACGGGGAACTTCCGTTTTACCTTCGAGGTGGACAACGCCGGCAACCTGCGGGTGATTCCGGGTATCAACCCGTACGCTTCGCGTTACGAGCTGAAGCCGGGCGAGGTATTCGTTACGCCCGAGTTTATTTTCACCCTCAGCGACCGGGGTACGGGCCACGGCAGCCGCAACCTGCATGCCTGGGCGCGCAATTACCAGTTGAAAGACGGGAAGGGCGACCGCCTTACCTTGCTGAACAACTGGGAAAATACCAGCTTCCGGTTCGACCAGCAGGTGTTGAGCGATTTGATGAAGGAGGCGAAACACCTGGGCGTGGATATGTTCCTGCTCGACGACGGTTGGTTCGGCAATAAGCATCCGCGTAACAACGACCGCGCCGGCTTGGGCGACTGGGAGGCCATGCGCGCCAAGCTGCCCGGCGGCATTCCGGCCTTAGTGAAGGCGGCCGCAGAAGCCGGCGTGAAGTTCGGCATCTGGATAGAACCGGAAATGGTGAATCCGAAGAGCGAGTTGTTCGAGAAGCATCCCGAATGGGTTATCCGCCAGCCTAACCGCGAAACGTATTACTACCGCCACCAACTGGTGCTCGACCTGAGCAACCCTGCCGTGCAGGATTACGTATTCGGCGTGGTAGACCGGATTATGACCGAGAACCCGCAGGTGGCTTTCTTCAAGTGGGATTGCAACAGCCCCATCACCAACATCTACTCGCCTTACCTCCAGGAGAAGCAAAGCCAACTGTACATCGACCATGTGCGGGGCGTATATAATGTATTCCGCCGGGTGAAGGAGAAGTACCCGGACCTGCCCATGATGCTTTGCTCGGGCGGGGGCGCCCGCTGCGATTACGAGGCGTTGAAGTACTTTACCGAGTTCTGGTGCAGCGACAACACCGACCCGGTGGAACGCTTGTATATCCAGTGGGGCTTTTCGCAGTTCTTTCCGGCCAAGTCGATGTGCGCCCACGTAACGAGCTGGAATAAGGATACGAGCGTGAAGTTCCGTACCGACGTGGCCTCGATGTGCAAGTTAGGCTTCGACCTGGGCCTGAAAGAGTTGTCGGCCGACGAGCTGGCGTACTGCCAGCAGGCCGTAGCCAACTTCAAACGTCTCGAGCCGGTCGTTCTCGACGGCGACCTGTACCGCCTGGTGTCGCCTTACGAGTCGAACCACACGAGTGTGATGTATGTGGGAGCCGATAAGACCAAGGCGGTGTTGTATGCGTACGATATTTACCCGCGTTTCCAGGAAAAGCTGTTTCCGGTGAAGTTGCAGGGGCTCGACCCGGCCAAAACGTACCGGGTGGAGGAAATCAACCTGATGCCGGGCCGGAAGCCGGCGTTGCGTGCGCACGGGCAAACGTTTACCGGCGATTTCCTGATGAAGGTGGGGCTGGATGTGTTTACTACCGGCCGCACGAATAGCAAGGTGTTGGAGATTACCGCGCTGTAACGCCTTCCTTGCGATAGCATACGGAAGCGCGGCGCTCCCGGGATAAGTCCGTCCGGACAGGAAATCCCGGGGGGCCGCGCTTTTTCTTTTCAACGCTTCTCCTTTCTGGCGTAGCTGCCGGCCTGGTGGCTGCAACGAATTGCCGGTGTCTTCCGCCCCTTATTCTCTCTTTGCCGGTACGCGGCCTGTGCATGGGCCTCGTAGCTGTCGGTGCTCGACACCTGTCGAGCACCATGCATGTCACCTGTCGAGCATACCGCACGTCACTTGTCGAGCACAGTGCACGTGAGGTGTCGAGCAGTACCTCTTTCCGGTTGCAGCGGAAAAAGACGTGCCGGGAAGTAAGGAAACCGTTCCGCCCGTAGTTGATGGTGCTACACAGGTGTGTAGCACGTCGCAACTCACTTGTGTAGCACCATGCAACTCACCTGTGCAGCACCACCTCTTTAATACAGGAGAGTAAACAAACGCAACGGGAAGCCGGCCACGCCTCCCGTTCGTAATCACGGCAGCCCTTCATCTCCTTTGTTCGTCGTGATTTCGTATGAACGGCCGTTTTACCGAGTTGCATAAAGCCGGTCGCTTCGTAGGGGGCCTCGGGTGTTTAGGGAGGGGCGTGTTACTTTTAGCAAGCGAGGTATCGGCCCTTTACCTTACATAAAACGACGTCACCACGCTCCCGTGGTCCGACGGCCACCCTTTCGGGTAATGCGTCAGCACCTCCGAGCGGAACGGAATCAGTTTGTCCCCCCGGTAATAAATAAAGTCGATACGCTGCGGCAGGCAACTCAGCTTGTCGGCCCCCGCATTGATAAGCGGCGACCAGGTAGCCCCCGGCGCGAGCGATACGTCCGGCGTAAGCTGCCGGAAACTGTCGTGGAACCCCGCCGCCGTAACCCGTTCCGATACCGGCAGCGACACCGTAACCCCTCCGTGCAGCCCTTTCGTTTCTTCCGTCCAGTCCGCTTGCGAAGCACAGTTGAAGTCGCCTGCCAAGAACACCGGCGTTTCGGAAGCATCCACCGTATACGGCGCCAGCTCCTTCAGGATTTCTTCGATTTCCGCTACCCGCGTCTTCGCCTCCTCCTGTTCATACTTCCTTACCGCCGCTTTTCCCTTGCCCAGTTCCGCCACATCCGGCAAGTAATGCAGCCAGCAGTTGAAGAACGCGATACGCTGCGTATCGCTCAGCCGGATTACGGCGCCCCCCGAGTTGAAAGGCCGGAACACCCGTACCGTTTCCTCTATCGGATAACGGCTCAGGATACTCAGGTTCGAGCTGATGAGGTAGAAATAATACCCTAACGAGTCGGCGATTACCGCTCCCGAGCCATACGTTTCGATTAATCCGATTACATCCGCATCCTCCTGCTTCAGCACGTCGACAACCCGTTGCACGCCTACCGCCCGGCCGAACCGGCGCCCGCCGTGCCAGATATTCCATACCTGCACTTTCAGTACTTGCGGTGTAACGCCCGGTGCCGGTTCCGCAAGCGGGAAGTACCGCGTATAGGAAGCCTTTACCTCGCCGGTTTCGAGCGGACGGTTCCACAACCGCACCTCGTCTATCTTGCCGTTGAAAGCCATCCATTCGCCCCGGCACTCCCAGTCCTGGTTTTCGTCGCTTCCGCCCACTACGGTGCGGAGTTGGCTCTTCAGCGAGCCCAGCCCCGGCGTATGGTAAACCGCTACGTTCCGGCCGTCGAAGTACATCCGCGTTTCCTCCCGTTCCCGGTCGTACGAAACGGCCAGTTGGTGCCACTTCCCGTCGTTCACCGCCTGTCGTTGCGGAGTAGGCTCGTATGCATACGCTGTTTTCCCGTCGCTCATCAGCCAGTACCACGCCCCGTTTTCGTGCGTGCCGATGCACCAGCCCGGAGCGGACGGGGCTTCGGTGGCCCGGTTGGTCAGTATCGGCGTACCCTGCGCGGCACCCGGTTTGGTTTGCACCCATACTTCGAACGCGAACGAGTCGTTCGCTCCGTATCCGGGCTGTTCGTCCGCCGTTAAGTTCAACGGGATGCGGAAGGCCACGTCGTCGGTCAGGTCTAACGCCAGCCCGTCCAGTCCTGCGGTGTAAGCCGGGGTATGCACCAGGAAGTAAGAAGGCGAGCCGGTCGTAGCCTCCCCGGCCGCCCGGATGACATGTTCCGGTACCCGGTCGAACGATTGGTAATACACCGGTTCTCCGGTAGCCGCCCGGCCCGCAGCCGGCAGCAGCATGCAGCCTGCAAGCAGGCCGATAAATCCTTGTTTGTTTCGCATCGTGTAAGCAGATTAAAGGAGGCGGATGCCGGCTGTAACAGCCTTGCGCTGCGACAGGCACCTACTGCGTTTGCGTTGCCTCGCCGCGTGCCGGCATCCCGGCGTTCGGTTTCCCGCCGGCATCCCCTCTCCGTTTATATGAATTCAATTCGTTCAGTACCCTTCGTTTTGCGGCAACAGCTTTTCGTTCAGCGTGATTTCCGTAGCCGGCACCCCGAACAGCCGGTGATGTTCCCGTACGTTTCGCGCCGCTTCGGCCGGATAATACGGCTCGGAAAAGAGGAACCGGATGTCGTCGAGGTGGGTAACGCCCCGGATGGCCGCTACCAGCGTGCCGGTACGGGACAGGTCGAAGCGGCGGTGCCCCTCGTAACACAATTCCAGCGCCCGCTCCTTCAGGATAGCTGCGCGCAAGGCCTCCTGCGACAATCCTTCCAGCTTCCAGCCCGGGTTAACCGAACCGTCTTCGTTCGTATACGCCCGTTTCCTTACCTCGTTGAGGTAAACGAACGCTTCGCCCGGGCGCCCCTGTTCGTTCAGCGCCTCGGCATACATCAGCAATACGTCGGCCCAGCGCAGGATGGGAAAGTTGAGCGACGTGCCCGAGCGGTCGGGGCGGCGGTTGTTCACGTCGCAGAACTTAACGATATACGGCGTCCGCACCAGCCGCCCTTCGTACCGGATGCCGGCTCCGAGGTGCTTCGCCGTGGTGCCCGTTCCTGCCGCCAGCTCGTCGAACTTCGCCTGAGAGGCCAACCGGAAGTTGAACCGCCACCGCACGTCGTTCGCGGTATCGTACCAGCGGTCGGCCTCGGGCACGTAGTACGAGGCGAACGGCAGGAGCGGCATAATCGCGCTTCCGTTGTTGTACGGGCTGTCGTCGTCTTCCGTAAAGTCGCCGTAGCACGTAGTCTGCGCCGGCAATTCCTTCTTTTCTATCAGCGCTTGCGCCGCCAGCAGGCTTTCGCGGCTGTTGTTATATTGCGAGTCGAACACCTGCGGGTAATACGGGAGCAAGCCTCTTTTCCCTTCCCCGTACAACGTGCGGCACACCGTTTCGCACGCTGCATAATCCTTTTCGAACAGATACACTTTCGCCATCAATCCGAGGGCGGCGCTCCGGCTGGCACGTCCCGCATCGCCGGCGCCATACTCGTCGAATTCGGGCAAGTGCTCGGCCGCATACTGCAAATCGGGCAGCACCGTTTCCGTACGCACCTTCGAAGCGGCCGTGCGGGGCAGTTGCAGGTAGGGGGCGAGTTCGGCAACCGGTTCCGTAATCACCGGCACGTCGCCGAAGAAGTTCGTCAGGTGGAAGTACAGGAAGGCACGGATGAAGCGCGCCTCGGCCAGCAGCCGCTCTTTCGGCACGTGCTTGAACAGGCTTCCGTCCATCGCGTCGATGTTGGCGATGGAGAGGTTGGCGTTCCGGATGTACAGGAAACAGTCGCGCCATACCCAACCGATGCGCTGGGCGGCCGCGTCGTGCGTGTAGGTGGCGATGGGGTCGAGGGTAGGCCAGTTGTCGCTCGGCGAGCGTGTGCCGAGGTCGGTGCCGAACTCCATCACCATCATGGCCTGGCGCGTGTACACGTTGGCGTCGCCCAAGGCGTTGTACAAATCGGTTACGTTCGACAGGGCGTTTTCTTCGTCGGTGAAGAAGTTGCCGCCCGATACGTCCCCTTTGGGGTCTTCGTCTAAGATGCCCGAGCAGGCGAACGATAAACAGCACGAAAGCAGGAAGGATATAAAGATGTACTTTTTCATACGGAATCTTATTTAACAGGTTATAAAGTGAATTTCAGGCCCAGGCTGAACGAACGGTTCATCGGGTATTGCCCCCAGTCGTACCCTTTCAGTATCGGGCTGTCGGAGTACAGGCTCACTTCCGGGTCGAAGCCCCGGTAGTCGCACAGGTTGAACAGGTTGTTGGCCGTGAAGTAAATCCGCGCCGAGGCGAACCCGATGCGTTCCAGCAGCGGCCGGCTCCAGTCGTACGCCAGCGTGAGCGACGATAAGCGCAGGAAGCTGCCGTTTTCCACGAAGCGGCTGTCCACGGCGTAGATATAGCCGTTGGCCGGGCGGGCTACCGGTGTATCCGGGTTCTCGGGCGTCCATATGTTGTCGGCCAGCTCCTTGTAGCAGTTCACGCCGGCGTTGCCCGGCAGGAAATAGGCGCTGTTGAGGTTCATCACGTCGTTGCCCACCGAATACTGGAAGAAGGCGTTCAGCGAAATCCCCTTGTACCGGAGCGTGGTGCCGAGGCCGCCGAAGAAGTCGGGGTTGGCGTTCCCGATTACGGTCGAGTTGTTCGGGTCGTCCGAAATCTCCCGGAACTTGGCGTCGCCGGGTCGTCCGGCGTTGCCTGCATCGATGTCGGCCTGGGTAAGCACTCCTTCGTATACCTGCCCGTAGAACAATCCCACCGGCGAACCTACTTTCAGGATGCTGCTGTAATAGCCGCCCCAGTGCTCGCCTACGTATTTTTCCTGGTCGGGGCCGAGGCTGAGCACCTTGCTCTTGTTGGTGGAGAGGTTGAACTGGGCGTCCCATCCGAAATCGTCCGTTTTCAGCAGCACGGCGTTCACTTGCAGTTCCACTCCTTGGTTGGTGAGGGCGCCGAGGTTCTGCAACTGGGTGGATTGCCCGATGTACGAGGGTACGGAGATTTCCCACAGCAGGTCGCGGGTTTTCTTATGGTAATAGTCCAGCGAGCCGGTGAGCCGGGAGTTGAACAAGGCGAAGTCGAGCCCCACGTCGAACTGGTCGGTCTTCTCCCACGTCAGGTTGGGGTCGGGCACCTTGCTGGGCTTGTACGTAACCACTTCTTCGCCGCCCATAATCGTACTGTTCGACGAGAAGAGAGGCAGTGTGGAATAGATGTCGATGGCCTGGTTGCCTACGCGCCCGTAGCTGGCCCGTACTTTCAGGTCGTCTACGGCCGGGAGGTTCTTCATGAACTTTTCTTCCGTGAGCCGCCACCCGAGCGACACGGAAGGGAAGAACGCCCACTTGTTGCCTTCCGAGAACCGCGACGAGCCGTCGTAACGCGCCACCACCGTGAGCAGGTACCGGTTGTCGTAGGCGTAGTTGAGCCGGGTTAGGTACGACAGGTAGCCCCAGTTGTGATAACCCGATTTCACCGAGTTCTTCAGTTGCGCCGAGTTCAGGTCGTGAAAGCCGGTAATGTCGTTGGCGAAGTTCGATACCTCTGCGCTCAACCCCTTGTCTTTGCCTTTCTGGGCGGTGAAGCCCCCTAACGCCGTAAAGGAGTGCACGCCTTTTTTCAGCGTATAGGTAAGGGTGTGCTCGGTAAGCAAGTCCTGCGTTTCGGTGGTTTCCGCTTTCGCCTTGTTGCTTTTTTCCTGGTACGAGCCCTTCTTGGGCGAGAAGTAGTCTTCGCGCCGGTAGTTCCATTTTACGCCTAAGGTGGAGCGCCAGGTCCAGTGCGGGCCGAACGTAAATTGCACGTACGAATTGTTCAGCAGGTAATAAGCGGTTTTCTCGTCGGTGGGAAGCAATGCCTCGGCCAGCGGGTTCCGGCCTATCGGGCGGCTGGCCTCGGTGTAGTTGTACGAGCCGTCCGGGTTAACGGCCGGCCCGATGGGCGACATGCCGATGCCGAATACCGCCAGCGAGTAATCGCTCGGCAACGTGGATACGTCGTAATATTCGCGCGAAAGGCTCACGGTGGTGCCTATCGAGAACCATTTTTTTATCTCCGCGTCGATGTTCGTGCGGAACGTGGTGCGGTCGAACCCCGAGCCTATCATAATACCGTCCTGGTCGAAGTGGTTGAGGGATACGAGGTACTTGATTTTCTCCGACCCTCCGCTACTCGACAAGTTGATGTTGTATACCGGCGCAGTGCGGAACAGCTCGTCCTGCCAGTCTACACCGGTAACCTTCGCCGGGTCGGCATACGGCACCGTGGTCTGGTTCAGTCCGGCTACCTTGTTCAGGTAGGCCGCATATTCCGGGGCGGAAAGCAAGTCGATTTTCCGGGGCAACTGCTGCCAGCCGTACGAAGCCTCCACGTCGAACGAGGCTTTCCCGGCCTTTCCCCTTTTGGTGGTAATCAGGATGACGCCGTTCGAACCCCGGGCGCCGTAAATGGCGGTGGATGTGGCGTCTTTCAGCACTTCGATGGATTCGATGTCGTTGGGGTTCAGCGAATTCAGGTCGCCTGCGTCGATAAACCCGTCTATAACGTACAGCGGTTCGTTGCTGGCCGATAACGAGTTGCCTCCCCGGATGCGAATCGACGCCTTGGCTCCGGGCGTGCCGTTGGTTTGCACCACTTGCATGCCGGCTACCCGTCCCCTCAGCAATTGGTCGACCCGCGGTACGGGCTGTTCCGTGAGTTCTTTCCCCCGCACGGAGCTGATGGCGCTGATTAAGTCCGACTTTTTCTGCGTGCCGTATCCCACCACTACCACTTCTTCGAGGTGTTGGGTATCCTCGGCGAGGCGTATTTTCAACATGGATTGCGAGCCTACTTTCACTTGCTGCGGGTTGTACCCGATGTAGCTTACCAGCAATACGTCGCCGGGAGCGGCTTCTACCGTGAACCGGCCGTCCAGGTCGGTTACCGTGCCGCCTGTTTTCCCTTTGAGGCGGATGTTGGCGCCGATAACGGGCTCGCCGCGCTCGTCGGTGATGAGGCCGCTTACCTGTGCGGCCGGCTGTCGGGGCCGGGCTTTATCGTCGTCCCGGGTAGAGGTAATCACGATGTGGTTTTTCGTAATCCGGTAGGTAACGTGCTGGTCTTTCAGTAGCAGGTCGAGCACTTCCCGGACGGGCTTTTCTTTTACTTCGATCGAGATGAGGCGCCGGGTATCCAGGTCGCCCGTTTCCAGAAAGAAGGAGTAGACGCTTTGTTTCCTGATCGCTTCGAACGCTTCTTTCAACGGTACGTTCCGCAGCGAGAGGGTAATCGAGCCTCCTTGTGCCGTGCCGGCTTGTGCGGCGAAGGCGCCCTGCAAGCACAAAAAGCAGAGCAGGCAGAGGTAAAATAGCGTGTGCCGGCTATTTCGGCGCAGGTTCTTTTCTTCAACAGAAATGTTTTCCATATTTTTGTAATGTCGTTGAGATTTAAAATGAGTTTTAATGAACACGGTGGGCCGGGGAATGGTGCGAACATTTCCCGGCTCTTTCTTTTCTGGTCGATTCAAGGTATTCGTTCAATAGGCGGTTTGTTTTTAAGGGTGAAACATTCGGGTTAATTTATCTCGATAACGTTATCTTTTTTCGTATAGGTGAATTTCCGGCTGGAGGCCATCACGTACAGGATGTCGTCGAGCGTTTCTTCGGGGCGGAACTCACCGTAGAATACCAGCTTCCGGGCCTGTTCGTTCCGGAAAACGAAGGTTACGCCGTACGCTTTTTCCAATTGCCGCGCAATCGTTTCGAAAGTGAGTTCGTTGAAGAAGCGGGTGCCTGTTATCCAATTGCCGGCGGTTTCCGCGTCTACTTTTTGCAGCGAAGTATGCCCGGTCGATTTATCGTAAACCGCCTGTTCGCCGGGTTGCAGTACCAGCGAACTGTCGGGTTGCGCCGTGCGGATAAAGCGGATGCTTCCTTCGGCCAGGGTAACGGCGGTTTCCGGTTCGTCGGTGTAAGCGTGTACGTTGAATTTAGTGCCTAATACCTGTACGGCCACACCCTGCGTATGTACGGTAAACGGCTTCCCTTCGTGGCGGGCTACCTCGAAGTAGCCTTCGCCTTGCAGCGTTACTTCCCGGTTCGTACGGAAAAAGTCGGACGAGTAGCTGAACCGGCTTCCGGCATTCAGCCAGATGCGGGTGCCGTCGGCCAGTACCACCCGGCTCTTGGAGCCGTAAGGCACTTCGAGGGTATGGGTAAAAGGGGAAGCGGGTTGCCTGCGTTCATGCAAGTAAAACGCCGTTACTCCGAGAAGGATGCCGATAACCAGCACGGCCGCAACCCGGAGGTAAGGAGCGAACCGGTAGAGTCGCTTCCCCGAATGCCGCCGGGTACGGGCGACGAACCGCCGGAAAGCTTCCGGGCGGCTTTTGTTTTCCGAAGCCCGCGCGGCGAGCCAGAGCTCGGTAAGTTCGTAGTAGTACCGCTTGTGACTGTCGTCTTCCTGTATCCAGGCGGCGAGCCGTTTCTTTTCGTCTTCCGGCAAGGTGCCGCCGAGGTATTCGGCTATCCATTCGTCCGGCCGGGGAGTATGCTTTTCCATCTTTTTTCTGCTTCTGCTATAAAGACACAGGAAAGGTCGGGGCAGGGTAGCGGAAAAGCGGACTTTTTTAAATAAAGGGAGGAAAAGATGCGAGCAGGAGGGTGAAACAATCTTTCAACCTTTCGCGCAAAAAGGCCAATGCCTGTTTGATATGATATTTTACCGTGTTGACGGAGGTGCCCGTGCGGCGGGCGATTTCCGGGTAAGTGAGCCCGTTGTCGCGGCTCAGCAGGAATACTTTCCGCGTTTCGGGCGGCAGTAGCCGGACCGCTTCTTGCAGCCGGCCGTCGAACTCTTTTTCTATGAGGCGCCCCAGCGGATAATCGTCCGAAAGGAATACGCCTTGCAACACGGCTTCGGGGGATTCGCGGTACTCGTCGAAGCCGATTTCTTTTTCGAGAAAGGTTTGCCGCAGGTAATTGAGGCACCGGTTGCGTACGGCCCGGACGAGATAAGCTTGCAGCGTGGTTTCTACCTGTAACGTTTCCCTTTGTTCCCAGATGCGGAAAAATAAGTCGCCTACGATTGTATCGGCCGTAAATTCGTCGTGTACGTATTGGCAGGCGATGCAGAACAGCGGATAATAACAGGTGTCGAACAAGGTACGGAATGCCTTGTTCTCGCCTCTTTTCAGTCCTTCGATAAGTTCGTTTTCGCGGGGTATCACGGCGGTATGGTCTTCTGTGTGATTTAACGGATTAACAGCGGCCGGAAAGGTACCGGCAAAACGGGGGAACCGGAAAACGGCTGCCGGCCGGCAGCCTGCGGTGCGGAGAGGAAAACAAAAAAGGCTGTAAAAAAGAACAGCCTTTTTACCCGCAGGATTATAGATGATAAATGGGAATTTCTCTTTTTACGCTCTGGCGCAGCGAAATCAGGGTTTCGGTGGCCGTAACGCCCGGTATTTCCTGTATTTTCGAGTTGAGCAGTTCCATCAGGTGTTCGTTGTCGCGCGCATACAATTTGATCAGCATCGTGTACGGACCCGTGGTGAAATGGCATTCCACCACTTCGGGTATCTTCTCGAACTCGGGCACCACGTCTTTGTACATCGAGCCTTTTTCCAGCTTCACGCCGATGTAGGTGCACGTATTGTAGCCTAAAATCTTCGGGTTGATATGATAGCCCGACCCCACGATCACGTTCATGTCGATCATACGCTGTACGCGTTGGTGGATGGCAGCCCGGGATACTCCGCATTCTTCGGCAACATCTTTAAAAGGAATCCGCGCGTTCTTGGATATAATGGTTAGAATTTGCCTGTCCAATTTATCAATCTTCTCCATATAAAGAATGAATTAAATATTATGTGATCTTATTTTACAGAATCAAAAGTATGTAAAATATTTGAATGGCCTATCAT